>CAYLNV010000296.1:0-1666 GCA_964385085.1 uncultured Oscillospiraceae bacterium | reverse complement strand
GCAAAAAGAGAGGACCTGTTGCGGCATTTTGCAACAGGTCCGTTGTATGTACTTACATTGCCTGATAAAGTGCAAAAATGATGGGGATGGTAATGCATCCCAGCAGGTGGGATACAAGGGCCATTCCGGAGGCGACCGTGGTATCCTTGCCGTAGGCGCTGGGAATGACGATGGTGTTCAGCCCCAGGGGCATAGCCAGGGAGCAAAGGGCGCAGACATAGAAGACTTCGTCAAAGGCAAACAGTCCGCTGAGCTTTGCCAGCAGTCCCAGTCCCAGAAACAGCAGGGGATATACCACCAGCCGGAAAAGAGACACCAAATAAACACTTTTGATCCGGATGATTTTTCCCAGATCACACTTTGCAAGGGTCATACCGGTCAGCAGCATGGCAACGGGAGACATACAACTGCTGGCGGCAGAAACTGCAGAATTGACAAAGGCGGGCAGCTTTATGCTCAGAATACCGATCACCATACCGATGACCATGCAGATCAGCATGGGATTTAAGAAGCTTTTCAGCCGCTGGGAAAGCTTTGTTTTCTCGCCGTTGTCTCCGATCAGCAGCACCGGTGCGCCCCAGACATAGATCAGCGTCCAAAGGGGCAGGGTGAAAATGATGTATTCCAGAAAAACATCCGGGAACAATGCGCTGACCACCGCATTGCCCATAAAGCCAAAATTGGAGAAGGTCAGCCCGTACAGGAAGATATTGCGTTCATACTTGTCCTTGGAACACAGGCGGGAAGCAGGGATCGAAATGACGATCACGACTGCGACACAGATCAGGCTGGAAAGAAGCATCCGCCAGGCGGTGGACAGGGTAGCCACTGTAAAATTGTCAATAAACGTTCCCAGGACCAGAGCCGGGATAAACAGATAGTTTTCCAGCTTGGACAGGGTGGTTTGGGCATTGTCAGGCACAAGCTTTAGCTTTGAGAGTATGTAGCCGAGTAAAATAAATGAGAATAAGAATGCCATTTGATTCAGGGTCGTTCCGAAAATCGTCATAAAATCATCCTCCATATTAAAGAACCTCATTTTATTTCATATCTTTTTGCATGTCAAGTTAGATTTTTTGCAAAAGCCGGATGTGCTGCAAAATTTCAAATATGGCAATGAAATAAGGGGCTGTAAAGGACACTTCTCCCGTGGAGAGCGTTGTCCTTTACAGCCCCAAAGCTGTTTTTGACATTAAGCAAAAAATTCGATCGTCCCCGCTGCATTCATCAACCAAATGACTGCAAGAGCGGTCAAGGTTACCAGTGTATCAATGGTAATGCCGTAGAACATGGGCGCAAGACCGGCTTTTTTAAAGTCGGTGATGCTTGTGCCAAGGCCAATGGCGGCAAGCGCGGTTACCATCAGGAATTTGCTGGAGGTCTTCAAAACACCCGAGACTTCCGGGGGAATAAAACCAATGCTGTTGAGGATCGCCAGCGCCAGGAAGCCACAGATAAACCAGGGGATGATCCTGGCAAGGTTTACCTTCTGCCCGTCATTTGCCGCCTGAAGCTCCTTTTGCTTTGCCCGGGTGCCGATGTAGGCGAAAACCAGAACAGTGGGGATGATGGCAATGGTCCGGGTGAGCTTGACCATGGTGGCAAAATCACCTGCCGCCTCGGAAAAAGCATAACCGGAGGCAACCACGCTGGCAGTATCATTCAC
>CAYLNV010000295.1:0-1737 GCA_964385085.1 uncultured Oscillospiraceae bacterium | reverse complement strand
CCACGCTGATCCCCCATATAACGGTAGAGGAAGCAAAGGCACTTTACAAGGACGGTATCATCTCCGGCGGCATGATCCCCAAGGTGGACTGCTGTATTGAAGCCCTGGAGCATGGTGTTGAGAATGTGGTTATTATGGACGGACGGATCTCCCACTCCATCCTGATGGAGCTTCTCACTGACGAAGGCGCTGGCACGATGGTTACGAAAGGCTAAATGATGGAAGATATAATTTCTCTTGATAAGCAATATATTGCCGGTACATATGGCCGTTTTCCTGTGGAGCTGGTATCCGGCAAGGGAAGTGTGCTGATAGGTGCTGACGGTAAGCAGTATATCGATATGGGCTCAGGCATTGCCGTTTCCAGCTTTGGCACGGCTGACGATGTGTGGGCTGAGGCAGTTACAAAGCAATTAAATTGCTTGCAGCACACCTCGAACCTGTACTATACCAGCCCTTGCGTTAAGCTTGCAAAGGCACTGTGCGGGAAGACCGGAATGAAGAAGGTGTTCTTCTCCAATTCCGGTGCAGAAGCCAATGAATGTGCCATCAAAGTGGCACGGAAGTATTCTGCCGAGAAAAAGGGTAGCGATTGCTATACGATCGTAACCTTGGAAAACAGCTTCCATGGCAGAACGCTGACTACGCTTTCCGCAACCGGACAGGTCCATTACCATGCGCTGTTCCAGCCTTTGACACCCGGCTTTGTCCATGTGGCGGCCAATGATATAGAAGGCTTGAAGGAAGTTGTGCGCAATGTGAAGGTTGCCGGTATCCTGATGGAATGTGTACAGGGCGAGGGCGGTGTGCTTCCTGTTTCCGGGGATTTCATGACCGCTGCTGCCCGGATCTGTGCTGAGCAGGACATTCCGCTGATGATCGACGAGGTCCAGACCGGCAATGGCCGCAGTGGTGCGCTCTATGCCTATATGAACTACGGTGTGCAGCCTGACATCGTGTCCACAGCCAAAGGGCTGGGCGGCGGATTGCCCATCGGTGCAACACTGCTGAGCGGGAAGGTTCAGGATGTGCTGCAGCCCGGAGATCACGGCTCTACCTTTGGCGGCAATCCTGTCTGCTGTGCAGGCGCTCTGAGCGTCATTGAGCGGCTGGATGAAGATTTTTTGGCACAGGTTCGGGAGAAAAGCCGGTATATTTTTCATGCGCTTACAAATGCCCCGGGCGTTCTGGAAGTAACCGGCATGGGTCTGATGATCGGCATTAAGACGAAGCGGGATGTAAAAGAAGTTCTGACTGCCTGCCGTGAAAAAGGTGTGTTGTGCCTGACGGCGAAGGATAAGCTTCGCTTGCTGCCCCCGCTGAACATTCCCATGGACCTGCTGCAGCAGGCAGTTGCGGTCATTCAAGAAGCCTGTGCGGAATAAGAGGAGTTTGTTATGAAGAATTTTACAGGAAAGAGCTTTTTGAAGCTCCTTGATTTTACACCTGAGGAGATCAGTGAGCTGCTGGCTTTGGCGGCAGATCTGAAGGCAAAAAAGAAGGCCGGAATTCCTCACAGAATGTGTGAAGGTAAATCCATCGCCCTGGTATTTGAAAAGACCAGTACCCGGACCCGCTGTGCCTTTGAGGTAGCGGCTGCGGATCTGGGTATGCACCCGGTCTATCTGGATCCCAGCGGATCTCAGATCGGCAAGAAGGAGAGCATAGCCGATACTGCCCGGGTATTGGGCAGAATGTTTGACGGCATTGAGTACCGTGGCTTCGGCCAGGAGATCG
>CAYLNV010000294.1:0-1738 GCA_964385085.1 uncultured Oscillospiraceae bacterium | reverse complement strand
AAGAGAACGGATTGCCACAACCAGTCTGCGGACTGGTTTCGCAATGACGTGCGTTTTAGGTAAACTGTTCGATAAACAGAAATTTGACAGCTCGGCAAAAAGTGCTGGCTCAGAATGATTCTCACGAATCATTTTGAGCCAGCACCGTTTTACAGGTCATAGCTTAGAAGGTCATCCAGTGTTTCCCGACGGACAGCCACATAAGGGCCGTTATCGCCCAATATCACGATGGGAGGACGGGGGATCCGGTTATAATTGGAAGCCATCGCGTAGTTATAAGCACCGGTGGTCAGCACCGCCACCAGGTCTCCCCGCTTGGGCTGAGGTAAAGCCACATTCTCCTGGATCAGATCACCGCTTTCGCAGCACCGACCCGCCAGGGCGCAGGGGAAATCTGCTTCTTCTCCGGTGCGGCTTGCAGACAGCACAGTATAGGGTGCTTCATAGAGGGTGTACCGGGGATTATCGGTCATACCGCCATCCACAGACACATAGTTCTTGAATCCGGGGATCTCCTTGACGGTGGACACTGTGTACAGGGTCATGCCGGAATCTGCCACAATGCTGCGGCCCGGCTCCATCAGGATCACAGGCGCAGGAATACCCAGTGTTTCGCAGGTCCGGGAAACCAGCAGACCGATCCTGCGGATATTCTCCCCATAGTCGATCACCGGCTCATCCCTGGTATAAGGCACACCCATACCGCCGCCCAGATTCAAAACCGGGGCGCAGAAGCCGTGCTTTTCCTTGATTTCGGCAAGGAAGCTCAGCATCAGCACCGCAGCTTCGCAGAAGGGCGCATGATCGAAGATCTGAGAGCCGATGTGGCAGTGATAGCCCATCAGTTCAATATTCTTGCAGGAAAGCGCCTGCAAGATCAGCTTCTCTGCCTGACCGTTTTCAATGACTGCGCCAAACTTGCAGTCGATCCGGCCGGTGCTGATCTTTTCGTGGGTGTGGGGATCAATTCCCGGAGACAGCCGCAGAAGGATCTTCTGGCGAACACCCCGTTCCCCGGCCTCCCGGTCAATGGCCAAAAGCTCGTCTGCATTGTCGCAGACAAAATAGCCGATCTTATTTTCCATGGCAAATCGGATATCCTGATCCGTCTTGGCATTGCCGTGAAAATAGGCATTTTCCATGGGGAAGCCGGCCTTCACCGCAGTTCGCAGCTCGCCGCTGGACACCACATCGATGCCCATCCCCTCTTCTGCCATGATCTTATAGATCCGCTTAAAGCTCAAAGCCTTGCTGGCATACAGGGGCATAGAGCCGGCAGGAAATGCGCTTTTCATAGCACCGAGATATTCCCGGCAGCGCTTGCGGATCGCCATCTCGTCCAGCAGCATCAGCGGTGTGCCGTATTCCTGAGCCAGCACCGTTGTGTCGTATCCGGCGAAGGTCAGATGACCAGCAGTATTGATATTTATGTTTTCGTAGAGCATATTTGTTTTCCTTGGTCTTTGCAGCCCTTCTTACAGCATATGGGCCAGAATATCCGCCCGGCTCATAGCAGTCAGATCAGCCGGTGCAATGTCAAAAATCGTATGGCAGCCGGTGATGCCCCGGTCCTTCATCTTCATCGCCGCCCGGGCGCAGGCCACCAGCACGCTTGCAGTAAACTGGGGATTGGAGTCCAGGGTCAGCTTATACTCGATGGTCTGTTGGCTCTCCCCTGTCCAGCCCGTAATGCCGCTGCGGATCACGCTGCCGCCGTGGGGCAGGCCTGCATGGTCCT
>CAYLNV010000293.1:0-1738 GCA_964385085.1 uncultured Oscillospiraceae bacterium | reverse complement strand
TTTATGTAATTTACAAATAGATCTCGCAGTCGTCCTCGACCTTTTTGCAGTTTTTCAGGACAGCCTGCATGACCGATGCTGCGTCGGCACCCTCATCAAAAGTAACGATCATCTTCTGGGTCATAAAATTCACAGTTGCGTCCTGAACACCGGCAGTCTTTTTGGCGGCATCCTCCATCTTGAGCGCGCAGTTGGCGCAATCCACTTCGATCTTGTAAGTTTTTTTCATTGTTTGGTACTCCTTTCACAGACCAATGGTTTTTTTATTGTCATTTGTAGTGTATTTTACGATCAAACAAATGTCAATATGTTTGGATAAATGACTGCTTATCGGGATAATCTTTTGTCTGAATGGATCAATTTGCAGCATAGGCTTGCCCATTTTATATCCAAGTGGTATAATATGCAAAAAACGGGGAGGGGATCATATGGAATTGAATCCATTGCCGCACGATCACGGACACCATTCTGAGGAATTGCGGCTTGATATGCCAAAAGCGGAAACCTTTGAAGCTGTTTCAGATCTTATGAAAATGATGAGCGACGGCAAGCGTGTACAGATATTCTGGCTTTTGTGCCATTGCGAGGAATGTGTTATCAACATTTCAGCACTTCTTGATACCAGCAGCTCTGTTGCTTCCCATCATCTGAAGCTTTTGAAAACAGCAGGCCTGATCACAAGCCGGCGGGAAGGAAAAGAGGTCTATTACACAGCGGCAAAGACCGGGCGGACGAAGGTGCTCCATGAGATGATCGAGCAGATCGTGGAAGTGGCTTGTCCTGCCGATGAGCCATTGGCAGATACGCATATGCATACCCAGGATTCCTTTGTGCAAACGGTCAACCAGATCCATGGGTTTTTGACAGAGGACCTGACAAAGCGATACACCATCGAAGAGCTTTCCGCCAAATTTCATATAAACCAGACCACCCTGAAAACGACCTTTAAAACGGTGTTTGGACGATCGATCGGTGGGTATATGAAAGCCTACCGGATCAAGCGCGCGAAGGAGCTTCTTTGCCGCAGCGATGCCTCCATTGCTGAGATCGCCTGCGCTGTGGGGTATGAGAATCAAAGCAAATTTACCGTTGCGTTTCAGGATGTTACCGGGGTGCTTCCGCGCAATTATCGAAAAGCACATAAAACAGAAGAAAGGGACGGGTGAAATGCTTCCCGCCCAAATTCAAAATTTGTTGAAGCTTTGTTGAGAAAAATGTGATACAATGCTGCCAGATACTCTTTCAGGAGGTTTTGCTATGCTGAAGATTCTGATCGCAGAGGATGACTTTGAACTGCGGCAGCTATTTACCCATGTCCTGAATCGGCACGGATATACCGTTACCGGTGTTTCCAACGGACAGGAGGCGCTGGATGCCTTGGATGCCGGTTTTTATGATATGATCATCACCGATATTATGATGCCGGTAATGGACGGCTATGAGCTTGTCCGGCAGCTTCGGGAGGTGGGAAATACCACCCCGGTCCTGATGATCACTGCCAAGGATGCCTTTGACGATCTGCGACTGGGTTTTCAGTCCGGTGTGGACGATTATATGATCAAGCCGATCAATGTCAATGAGATGGTCCTGCGGGTGCAGGCGCTGCTTCGCCGTGCCCAGATGATCAATGACCGGCGGCAGACCATTGGGGATACGGTCCTGGAATGTGATTCTCTTACAGTTGCTGCTGACGGGGAGAGCACGGTGCTGCCCCAAAAGGAATTTATGCTGCTGTATA
>CAYLNV010000292.1:0-1738 GCA_964385085.1 uncultured Oscillospiraceae bacterium | reverse complement strand
CACCAGGAGCGGGCATAATATTCGCTGTTTCTGGGCCAGCAGATCAGGGCGGACATACATAAGGGCTTGCCCAGCTCCCCTTTCAGAATATCCTGCTTCAGGGCAATAATAGAATCCATATAGCAAAGCTGAAAACCGATATTCAGGTGCTTGCCATACTTCCCGGCGGCTTCTGCCATGCGATCAGATTGGGCAAGGGTGGCAGCCGTAGGCTTTTCGCACAGCACATGGCTGCCGTTTTTCATGGCAAGGATACACTGCTCCTCATGGAAGGGAATGGGGGTGCAGATAACGGCAATGTCTGCCTTATGCTCTGCATAGAAATCCTCCAGCGCAGTATACACAGGAATGTTCTGCGCCAAAATATCCGCTTTCATAGGGGACGCATCCAGCGCGTATTCCACAACACCGGCGATCTCAATGCCGTAGTTATGCACATTATCCAGCACATTTTTACAGATCTTGGCGCCATAGCCGCCAACACCCACCAAAACAACGGAAATTGTTTGCATACGATACTCCTTTAATCGTCGTATTCCACCAGCATCACTTCATCGCAATGCCAGCCGCCGGTGTGGGCGGTGTAAGGTCCTTCGTGCCAGTAGACAGGAAGGTTGTCCTGCGCATAAACGGGGACAGTAGGTCTCCAGATCTTGATATTTTTCTCCTTGGGGATCTTCCGGATCACCTGCTCCAACTGGTAGGTTTCACCGCAATCGGTGGACAGATAGCTCTCCAAAACCCGGTTTTCCCCGTCAAAACGGGCAATATAAACCCGATTGGTGTGGGTAGGTGCAGGGATCCAGGGGCAAAGTCCCGCTTCGCCCACACCGTAGTAATATGCCATACCTCCAAGGTAGGTGTGGGCACCGTCAAAGACATCAGCCAAAAACTCTCCGGCAGAGCAGATGGGTGCGGAAACATTCCACTTGCCGTCCCGGAAGGTGGCAGAGCAGTAATAGGCCTTGGCAGGATCCGGAAGCACGCCCTTTTCAACCGTGAAGGGTGCAAAGCCCACCCGCAAGGGCATGGTGGCAGACACATCCAGAAGTCTTGCGGTCTCACCCTCAGGAGCTCTGTAAACAACATCCAGTCTTTCAAGATCAATGGTCTTTTCATCCTGAGAATGAAGATTTACATCCAGCGGTGTGCCGTCGGTCTGCAAAAGCTGACCCTCTGCATCGAAAATACCGCTGCGGATGGTATGATCCCCAGAGGATGTAGGGTGTCCGTACACCGCAAAGAAAAACTGCTCCACAGAGCCGTGGGGATTTCTTTCGTAGGGCTTCAGTACATCCAGCTTACGCATATTCAAATAGAACAGACCACCTGCATCCGAGTGCAGGAAGTTTTTCGGCTCACTCCAGGTCTCGCCCCCGTCCTTAGAATACACAAATGCCCAGTTGACACGGTTGGAACGGGTAAACAACCAAATTTCGCCCTTTTCAGAGTTCTCGAACACCTGGGTATAGGCAGTCAGACCGCCGATTTGAATTTCCTTCTCCGGACCAAAGGTGGAAATGTCGTAAGGCTTTTCGGTGATGCGGTACTTAATGGAGTAGGCGGCGGTGTGTCCGGTGTAGGCAACCATGATCCGACCACTGCTCAAAATGCACACAGCGGGTGCGTTATGCTCGTCTGCGTAGGTGCAATTGAGTCTGCACAGACGATGATCCCGGCTGGGAGTCTTGCTGCATTTTGCGTCGATCTCCTTGATATGGATCTCGCCCATATCGGT
>CAYLNV010000291.1:0-1750 GCA_964385085.1 uncultured Oscillospiraceae bacterium | reverse complement strand
AGAGCCGATCTCGTTGTTGGCATACATACAGGTTACCAGGCAGGTATCCTCACGGATGGCATCCTTCACCTGCTGCGGGGTGATATTGTGGCCCTCCTTTACATCCAGAAGAGTAACCTCAAAGCCCTCCTTCTCCAGCCGGTTCAGGGTATGCAGCACCGCGTGATGCTCAAAAGCGGTGGAAATAATGTGCTTTTTGCCCTTGCGGCTGCCGTAATAAGCCGCAGACATGATCGCCTGGTTATCGGCTTCGCTGCCACCGGAGGTGAAAATGATCTCCCGGGGCTCACAGCCAAGGCAATTTGCCACCCTTGCCCGGGCATCCTCCAATACTTCTTTTGCCTCCTGGCCTACACTGTGCAGGCTGGAGGGGTTTCCGTAAAATTTTTCAAAGCAGGGCATCATTGCCTTTAAGGCATGATCACTGATCTTTGTAGTTGCGGCATTATCAGCATATACTTGCATGGGTCGATTCCTCCAAAGGGATTTACCTAGTAGTTTCATGGGTAATCTTAGCACTATTTGCCTACTTTGTCAATGGGTTAAATAAGCTGCGGTGCATCCTGTTCAGACTTCAATTTGCGGGGCAAGCCTATGCCCTACCACGATCAGTAGGATAAACAAAAATTCATTCAATTTTCATAATCTGCCAAATCCCCCATTCCTGTCCTCTTTTTTCGACTTTTACTTCGGTTACATTTCATGCTGGGAGGAATATTAACAGAGCGAACATTGAGATGGAGGGCTGGAAAATGAAACAAATCGTGAATCGCATCGCGTTGATGCTAATGTGCGTATTTTTATTGTGTCAAACCGTCAGCGCGGCTGAGCTTCTGATCCCCGGCGGTCAACTGATCGGACTGGATCTGAAGGATAATACCGTTACAGTTACTGCCTTTGACGAAACGCTGGGGGCGAACGCAAAAACCGCCGGTCTGAAGGTGGGCGACAAGATCACAAAGATCGACGATAAGACCATCCAGAGCGCAGAGGATGTCCGCAATGCCCTGATCCGGTCCGACGGTCAGGTAGATGTGTCTGTGCTCCGGGACGGCAAAGCAAAAACCCTGACGCTTCGTCCCAACATTACAACCGACGGCCCGCGGCTTGGTGTCTATTTGAAGCAGGGTGTTACCGGAGTGGGAACGGTTACCTGGTATGACCCGGACACCGGTGCATTTGGTTCTTTGGGACACGGTGTGAACGGATCCGGCGGGGAGCTGATGCATATGCAAAGCGGCAATGTCTATCCTGCCTCGATACTCTCTGTAAAAAAAGGCGCTGTAGGCGAGCCCGGACAGCTTATGGGTTCCTTTCAGGGAAGCGGGCCTGTTGGTGTGCTGTCAAAAAATTCCGAACAAGGTGTTTTTGGCAAAATAGATGCTCCAGTGGAGGGTGAAGCGATCCCCGTTGCCTCCGCTGACCAAATCAAAACAGGCCCGGCCGTGATCCGCTCCACTGTCCGGGATAGTCAGGTACAGGAATATTCTGTGGAAATTTTAAAAATCTATCCAAGCTCCAGATCCACCGGCCGTAATATGCTCTTGAAGATCACCGACCCCGCCCTTCTGGACACCACCGGCGGCATCGTCCAGGGTATGAGCGGCAGTCCGATCATTCAGGACGGCAAGCTGGTAGGAGCAGTAACCCATGTCCTCGTCAATGACCCGACGACCGGCTACGGCATTTTCATCGAAAATATGCTGGATGCTGCGGCATAAATGTAGGGAACGGCCTATGTGCCGTTCCC
>CAYLNV010000290.1:0-1758 GCA_964385085.1 uncultured Oscillospiraceae bacterium | reverse complement strand
CCAAACCTTTTCATTCACCTTGGAAAAATATGCGTTTTTTACAGCCCCTTTTTATTGACAGCCAGGTATATTATCAAACCACTGCATCATTGCGAGGACCACAGGCCCGCGGCAATCCGTTTTTTCGGTCATAGAGCAATAGTAAGCTGCCGTTTTCTACCCGGACCTCTGCTTCCTTTCCAATGAAATGATTGCTCACACCCAAAGGAAAGCCGGCGGTCAGGACCGCATTTTCCAGCTTGTATTGCAAATTTCGGAGGGTAACCCCATGGGCATCTGCTCCCAGGCAAAACACGGAGAGGATCCCCTCTGCTTCCGCAGGGAAGCGGAGAGTGCCGTTTTTCAGAACGGTCGCAAGGTAGGATGCGCCCACCAGCCAGCCCTCCGCGCCATGATCGGCTAAAAATTGCAGGGTTTGGAAATTGGCTATGGTGTGGTCAAGTCTTGGACCGTCCAGACTGCCATATAGCAGGAAGCGACGGCAGCCCAGTGCCAGTCCGTGGCGGACTGCCAGCATGGAATCGGTATCGTCCTTTTCTTTTGGGAAGATCCTGGCATTTTCCGGAATATATCCAAGGGAATCAAAATCGCCCAGGACCCCATCCGGGGTCAGACCAAGGCGCTCCAGATGGGCAAAGCCGCCATCAGCCGCCAGCAGCAGATCATTTTCTCCAATAGGCTCGATCAGACCTTCAAACCCACCGGCATTGACGATCACACAGGTTTCCATCCTGACACCTCCTTCGCTTTTGCTATTTTAGCATATCAGACAAAAAAACACAATGAAAAATCCGCAGTTGAAAACTCACAAAAAACTGGTACAATAAAAGGGAAACGGAAAGAGGGGAACAGGATGCTTGAAAAATTAGGAGCGGTAGCAAACCGCTTTGAAGAATTGTGTGCCCGGTCGGAGCAGCCGGATTTTTATAATGACCCCAAAAAGGCAGCGGCCATTTTGCGGGAGCGGAATGAATTAGAGCCTATCATGGAAGCCTATCAGGCCTACCGCAGAGCGGAGCAGGATATGCAGGACGCAGAGGAGCTGATGGCAGAACCGGAAATGAAGGAGCTGTGCCAGCAGACTTATCAGGAGGCAAAGCGGGCGAAGGAAGCGCTGTATGAGCAGCTTCAGATCCTGATGCTGCCGAAAGACCCCAATGACGATAAGAGTGTGATCATGGAGATCCGGGGTGGTGTCGGCGGCGAGGAAAGTGCGCTGTTTGCCCACAGCCTGTTTCGGATGTATTCCATGTATGCGGCCAAAATGGGCTGGACCATTGAGCTGATGAATTATAATGATACAGAGCTGGGCGGTGTGAAGGAAGCGGATTTTGTGATCAATGGCAGAGGGGCATATTCCCGGCTGAAGTACGAATCCGGTGTCCATCGGGTCCAGCGTGTGCCGGAGACGGAATCCGGCGGCCGTGTCCACACCTCCACTGCCACGGTGGCGGTGCTGCCGGAGATGGAAGAGGTGGATGTGCAGATCAACCCGGCAGACATTGAAATGCAGGTGTACCGTGCTTCCGGTGCAGGCGGTCAGCACGTGAACAAAACAAGCTCTGCAGTTCGCCTGATCCACAAGCCCAGCGGTATCGTGGTGGCCTGTCAGGAGGAGCGCAGTCAGATCCAGAACCGGGAAAAATGTATGCGTATGCTGGCCTCCAAGCTCTATGAGATCGAGCAGGAGCGGATCCAGTCGGAAAACGACGGTATGCGCCGTAGTCAGGTGGGTACAGGTATGCGCAACGAGCGTAT
>CAYLNV010000289.1:0-1779 GCA_964385085.1 uncultured Oscillospiraceae bacterium | reverse complement strand
CCCCATCACTAGTTTTCAAGACTAGCTCCTTAAACCGCTCGGACAACTCTCCATGGGCATCCAATATATCACCGAAAAAGGAAAAAGTCAAGGTGTATACTGCGAGAAAGGAAAAACTTGCTATTCTCAGTGATCTATGTTAAACTGTAACCATAAACGAAGCCGCGTCATTTTTGCGGTTTTATAAAAAGGAGAGATAGTTTTGGCAAAGAAGAATACAGAAAAGAAGGAAAATAAGATACTCAGCGGGATCATTATGATCATTGTGGGCATCATTTTCTTCTCGTTGGCATCTCAATACGATATGGTCCTGTTTGGTGCAATCAATATCGATGGCGATATTGCCTATCGTGTACTTGGCGCACTGAGCTTTTTGATTGGTGTGCTGAATCTGGTTAACGGCGCAAAAGAAAAGAAGGCTGCGAAGGAAAAGCAGTCGGATGCACAGCAGATCCCTGAAAACTAGATCTATAAACGGCCGTCTTGGGTGGAGCACCGCCATTAGACGGCCGTCTACTTTTTGCGCTTGCGATCGGTAATCGAAAAATACAGAAAGCCTAATATCATACCGGCCAGATTCAAGATCAGATCATCCACATCGAAGCTGCCCAATAAGGTGAATAGCTGCAAAAGCTCAACAAAAAAGATACACAGAGCGCAGGTGAAAAAGAACCGGAAGAAATTCTGCATCTTCTTCCACAGCTTCGGAAGCAGCCAGCCTGCAGGAATGAACAAAAGTACATTGCCGAACAGGTTTATAAAGCAGTGGACAAGCATTGCGTCGTTGCTGCGGTGATAGAGCACCCGCCAGTAGTTCCGAATGGTCAGAAAGGGTGTCAGGTTGATATTCTGCCGCAGCATTTGCTCGTAAGTCAGGCCGTCGATCCAGCCATAGGAACGGCCAAACAGCAGCCACAGCATGGTGCAGCAGTATATCAGAAACACAAACCGCCAAAAGGGGGAGTGGTTCACTTTGCGTGTTCTCATAGCTTAACCTCTCCGCTTTTTTGGGGCAGGCTTTCTGGCGGACCGCTTTGCCGGTGGCTTAGGGGGCAAGGACCGCTTGTTGTCCCTGGGCGGAACGGCCCGGATCAGACAGTTCGGACCGGAGCCGATCAGATCCTCCCGGTGGGCTTTCAACAGGGCCTCCCGGACCAGATAGTAGTTCTTGGGATTCCGATACTGGATGAGCGCCCGCTGCATAGCTTTTTCGTGGGGATCTGTGGGCACGTAGACCTTCTCCATAGTCCTGGGGTCAAGGCCGGTATAGTACATGACGGCAGACAGGGTGGAAGGTGTGGGATAAAAGTCCTGCACCTGCTCCGGATTGTAGCCCATCTCCCGGATATACTCTGCCAGCTCGATGGCTTCCTTTAAGGTAGAGCCTGGGTGGCTGGACATGAGATAGGGCACAAGGAACTGATTCATGCCATACTGCTTGTTCAGGGCAAAGTATTTGTCAACGAATCGGTTGTATACTGCATTTTTCGGCTTGCCCATGCGGGAAAGGACTGCGTCGGATACATGCTCCGGCGCGACCTTTAGCTGTCCGGAAATGTGATACTGCACCAGCTCCTTAAAGAAGGTGTCCTTCTTGTCAGCCAGCAGATAATCGAACCGGATGCCGCTGCGTACAAAGACCTTTTTTACACCGGGTATTTTGCGCAGCTTCCGAAGCAAAGAAATATAATCCGAATGGTCCGCCCGCATATTTTTGCATGGGGTGGGGTACAGACACTGCCGCCCGCCGCAAGCACCCTTGGTAAGCTGCTTTTCGCA
>CAYLNV010000288.1:0-1780 GCA_964385085.1 uncultured Oscillospiraceae bacterium | reverse complement strand
GATAAAATACCTCCTAAAGTATTCAAAATTCGTCCCATATATCATAGCACCATCAAACCGATTTGTAAAGTCGTTATCCGGACAAAAACGCGAAAAAATATATGATTTGACAAAATTTGCTTTATCCTGCAATAAAAAAGAATTGTCTTTTCCGGTGAAATAGAGTATATTAAATATAACTATGTATGCAGGGAGCTGAGTCCATGATTTGCAGTGTGCACACAATGGGAATCCAGGGGATCCAGGGGAGTCATGTGGTAGTGGAATGTTACATTACCAACGGTCTGCCCAATTTCGATATTGTCGGATTGCCGGATGCTGCTGTGAAGGAAGCAAGGGAGCGTGTCCGTGCTGCAGCAAAGACCAGCGGACTGCGCTTTCCTACGGGCCGCATTACAGTTAATCTCGCCCCTGCGAACCTGAAAAAAGCAGGTACTCACTACGACCTTCCTATTTTACTTAGCATTTTGTGTGCCAGTGGTGAGATCCGCCGACCCCGTTCAAACTGTGCATTCTTTGGCGAGGTGAGCCTGGATGGTCAGATCAGACCTGTTTCCGGTATGCTTCCCATGGCAATCGCTGCCCGACGCGCAGGCTTTGAGACGCTTTATGTCCCTGCGGAGAATGCACCGGAGGCGACCCTCGCCAGAGGACCTGCGATCATTCCCGTTCGGACCTTGAGGGAGCTGGCCGAAGCACTTAACGGGGAGCGGGAGCTGGAAGAAGAACCGATATGGGTCCCGGAACAAGCTCAGCAGGAATTGCTGGATTTTAAGGATGTTCTTGGTCAGGAATCAGTCAAACGGGCAATGGAGATCGCCGCTGCAGGCAGTCATAATATATTGTTGATCGGACCTCCCGGCTCCGGTAAGAGTATGCTTAGTAAGCGGTTGCCGTCTATTTTGCCGGATATGACATGGGAGGAAGCGTTGGAGGTAACCCAGATCTATTCGGTCATGGGTATGCTGACAGCAAAAGAGCCTATGATCCGTCGCAGACCCTTCCGTTCACCGCACCACACCGTTTCCAATGCCGGTCTTGCCGGCGGTGGAACGAATCCAAAGCCGGGTGAAATATCCATGGCCCATAAGGGTGTGCTGTTTTTGGATGAGCTTCCGGAATTCCGAAAGGATACATTGGATCTGATGCGGCAGCCGCTGGAGGACGGAAGTGTAACGATCTCCCGGGTCTCCGGTTCTGCAACCTATCCGTCAGAATTTATGCTTGTTTGCGCTATGAATCCTTGCAAATGCGGCTGGTATGGAGATCCTTCCGGAAAGTGTACTTGCTCAGAGATCTCTGTGCAAAATTACCGCAGCCGGATCTCTGGACCTATGCTGGACCGGATCGATATTATCGTTGAAGTGCCCAGTGTGGATTTTGAGGATCTGAGAAGCCGCAAGGAAGCTGAACCGTCATCAGAGGTGAAGGAACGCGTAAATGCTGCCCGGAGACGCCAGCACCGCCGTTTTGGAGAAACCAGCGGTATGTGCAATGCCAGAATGGGTCCGACTGAGATCCGTTATAACTGCAAGCTGGACGATGAAAGTGCGCGGCTGATGAAAGACGCCTTTGAGGCCTTTGGTCTTACAGCCAGAAGCTATGACCGGATCTTGAAAGTGGCCAGGACCATTGCGGATCTGGACGGAAGCGACGAGATGAAAGCAGATCACATCGCAGAGGCGATCCAGTACCGCACTGTAGAATTATGAAATACGAGGGATTAAAATTGAACGAGATTTTTCTTTTGAAGCTGGGCGAGATCGTCCTGAAGGGCGCC
>CAYLNV010000287.1:0-1781 GCA_964385085.1 uncultured Oscillospiraceae bacterium | reverse complement strand
ATCCCAGAACATCTTTTTTATTTTTCTTTTTAGCAAAAAGCATATCTGCTGTAATATACAATGCAAGAATTAGAAACAACAAACCAATAAATCCACTTTGCCCAACCATATCTGTATATAAACCAGTATTACTTCCAAACGCAATCTGTATGTAGTAAAAAACTTTTGTTATAATGTTTGTAGGCTGAATATTCACACCTGTTAATAACTGTGACAGCACCAATAATACTACAATGGCAGCAAATATTAGCACTCTTTTCGTCATCAGCTTAATCTGCTGGATGCATTTCACTTCATCCCTCTGTCTGCTTTTATAAATATCCCATACCACATATACTGCCAACGCACCTAAAACAAACAGCGGCAATACAAATGCACTCATCTTGACACTGTACAATTCAAGACCCGCATAAATTGGAAATACTCTTAAAAGTACTGACATACTCAAAAACATCATCACATATGCTAAGCAAAGCAACACGACTTTTCCAAAAGACTGATACGTTAATGGTGCCAATACTAGGATCAGAAAAAATGTCAGCCCGACAATTCCTATACTTAAAAAATTCTTTTCGGCAAACAATAGAAATGAACCAATCATCACTTGAATCGCATACCATTTCTCAAATTGCTTATCCTTATAATAAGCGATAATTCCTATAATGACGCTAAGAACGAGCCAAGAAATATAATCCTGCCCTTCATTATTAAAATTTGTAAAATGCAAGAGATAACATATCATATTTATAATACTAAAGAACAAAAAAAACCTATCAGTATTTTCCAGTAATTTATTCATAAAATACTTTAACCTCCAAACCCTTAATACAAAAATAGCCTCGGGTTAACCCCAAGGTCTATTTTTCTTTTATTATATACATTCTATACTTTTTTTTCAACATGCAATTTTTATCTTTTACACTTTTGCTGTTGTTTATTCATCAACTTTATTTCACCAATTCCTCTTTCAAACCTTTCAACTTCTTATCTGCATCTTCTAAGCTATTTCCCTTCACCCCAAAATAGAACTTAATCTTAGGTTCTGTTCCGGAAGGACGTACACAACACCATGCATTATCACTTAACTCATAGTAAAGTACATTTGAAGATGGTAAACTAGTAGAAGTAATTTCTCCTGTCTGCATATCTTTACGTGTATCTGCTTTATAATCACGTACTGCCAATACATCAAATCCACCAAGAGTTTTTTGTGGATTATTTCTCATCTCAGACATCATACTCTGAATCTGAGCTGCACCATCAATACCTTTTAAAGTCATAGTAGCTAAGCCTTCACGATAGTATCCATATTTTTCATACATATCTACCATAGCATCCCAGAGAGTTTTCCCCTGCTTTTTATACCATGCTGCTACCTCACAAAGCATCATAACTGCTACACAGGCATCCTTATCTCTTGCATATGTGCCAGCAAGGCAACCATAGCTTTCTTCCAAACCAAATACATAATTGTATGTATTCTGCTCTTCAAAGAAACGAATCTGCTCTCCAATATATTTAAACCCAGTTAATACTTCTATGAGTTTTACATTATATTCTTGAGCAATTACTTTTGCCATATCAGTAGTAACGATGGTTTCTACCAAAGCTGGATTTTCTGGCATAGTTCCAGTAGCAGTTCTTTCTTTCAAAATATATTCTGCAATTAGCATACCAGACATATTTCCAGTAAATGAAACATACTCACCTGTCACAGTATCTTTACAGTATACACCAAGACGGTCTGCATCTGGGTCTGTTGCAAGTACAATATCTGCATC
>CAYLNV010000286.1:0-1787 GCA_964385085.1 uncultured Oscillospiraceae bacterium | reverse complement strand
AAGCTTCAGACATTACGCAAAAGCGGTCTGACCTTTGCCCCGGAAGCCGGAACACAGCGCCTGCGTGATGTGATCAATAAGAATCTGACCGAGGAAGAGATCTTGACCACCTGCGCCAATGCCTTCTCCGGCGGCTGGAATCATGTTAAGCTATATTTCATGCTGGGACTTCCTACGGAGACCGATGAGGATGTTCTGGGAATTGCAGAGCTGGTTTATAAGGTCATTCAGACATGGAAGGAAAATGCATCCAATAAGAAACGAGGACTTCGCGTCCATGTGGCCACAGCCTATTTTGTGCCAAAGCCTCACACACCCTTCCAATGGGAAAAGCAGATCACACCGGATGAATATCTGCGGCGCTGCCAGTTACTAAAAAGTCATTTTTATTCCAAGTCCATTGAGTATAATTATCACGAGCCCGATCTGAGCCGTTTGGAAGCGGTGATGGCGCGGGGCGACCGCAGGATCGGACCTGTACTTGAAGAGGCGGTCAAGCGTGGTGCCAGACTGGACGGCTGGGATGAGTATTTTGATTATCAAACCTGGCTTGATGTCTTTTCAGCTTGTGGTGTCGATCCGAATTTCTACACAGTCCGTGGCTACGGTGAGGACGAGATCCTGCCCTGGGATATCATAGATGTTGGTGTCAGCAAGCAATTCTTACGCAAAGAACGCAACCAGGCCTACGCAGGTATGATTACACCGGATTGCCGCCATGGCTGCAGCGGTTGTGGTGCCAACTGTCTGTTGAAGGAGGTGTCCTGCGATGCCTAGACTGTTATTTGAGAAAACAGGAAATGCTGTCTGGATCTCACATCTGGATCTGATGCGGCTGTTCCAGCGGGCATTTAAGCGGGCTGGATTACCCCTGACCCATACCCAGGGATTTAATCCAAGGCCGTCTGTTTCGATCGCATTGCCGCTGTCTGTGGGTACGGAAAGCCATTGTGAGCTTCTGGACTTCGATCTGGACGGCGAAGCGGTTTCCTGCGACGAAATTTGCCGGCGCCTGAATCGATCTCTCGTAGAAGGAGTGCGGGTACTGCAAGTGTATGAAGCTGGCAGAAAGCTGCGTGATCTGGCACTTATGCGCTGTGCTGTTACACTGGAATACGATAATGGTGTCCCGGAAGGGGCAGGGGAGCTGATTCGGAAATTATTTGATTCCGATTCCCTGGTCGTCCCTAAAAAGACGAAAAACGGCATACAGGATCAGGATATTCTTCCTATGATCCGCAGCTTAGCTGTAAAATGTTCAGATAAGAATGAGCTGCAATTGCACGCGCTGATCTGCTGTCAGAATCCTACGCTCAATCCGGTTCAGATCATTACAGCGATCGATATGTATTTGCCGAAAATAAGGCCGGATCACAGCCGGTGCTGCCGAATAGAGCTTTATGACACAAATGAAGAAATTTTTCGATAAGGAGTTTACCATGGATCATATAATTGAATTGGAAGAATGTCCCTGCTGCCGGGGTGTGGGTATGATCACTCACGAGGGTGGCTGGAACGTGCAGGTCGTATGTGGAGATTGCGGAAGCTGTACTGCCTATGTGGAATATGAGAATGAGACAGAAAAACTGGAGGCAGAGCGGACCGTTGCCCGGCTGTGGAATATGGGTAAGGTCGTGAAATCCAACCCCGGAGAATAATTTTTTGCAAAAAAAGAAAAAAATGCTTGCTTTTTTTGCTGGGGTGTGCTAATATACTCTGGCGTCGAGAAAACGCAAGCATATATCCGGGTGTGGCGAAGTTTGGTATCGCGCTTGAATGGGGTTCAA
>CAYLNV010000285.1:0-1798 GCA_964385085.1 uncultured Oscillospiraceae bacterium | reverse complement strand
AGGGTGTTGCCCTTGGACATCATCCGGGCAATGCCGAAGTCCGTTACCTTCACAGAGCCGTTTTTCAGCACCATCACATTATGCGGCTTAATATCTCTGTGAACGATGCCGCGGCTGTGGGCATGCTCCAGCGCCTTGGCGATCTGGATCGCAAAGTGAAGGGTCTCCTTCCAGTTCAGTGTACCCTTCTTCTCCATATACTGCTTCAGGGAAATTCCCTCGATCAGCTCCATAACGATATAGTCTGCCATGATAGAGGTAGACACATCGAAAACGGACACGATATTTGGGTGGCTGAGCATGGCGACCGCCTGACTTTCTGCATGAAAACGGCGGCGGAAATCCTCATCCTCCAGATTATCGTCCTTCAAGATCTTAATGGCCACTAACCGATTCAACCGGTGGCAACGGGCCTTATAAACAACTGCCATGCCGCCGCTTCCGATGACCTCAAGGATCTCGTATCGGTTGTCCAACATTCTGCCTATGTATTTATCCATTGTTAAGCTCCTTTCGTAGTCTGTCCAATATAAGCCGAAACCGGATCATATCGATCAGCCTAACTCAGATAAGAACCAGCGCGCTGGTTACATTGTCCGGTGCGCCGCGACCTTTTGCAATGTCCAGCAATCGCTGACAGCACTGCTGTTTATCCATGCCGTGGGCCACCTCGAACAGGATCTCCTGCTCGTCGATCAGATTGGAAAGACCGTCGGTACATAACAGGAAACAGTCGCCCTTTTCTGCCTTTTGGTGGAAAACATCACACATCACCACCGGCTCTGTGCCGATAGCCCGGGTGATCAGGTTCTTTCCCGGATAATTCTTTGCCTGTTCCGGGCTCAGTTCGCCCTTTGCGATCATCATCTGTACCAAGGAGTGGTCCTGGGTGATCTGACGGATGCCACGCTTATCCACATGGTAGGCCCGGCTGTCGCCAACATTGACGATGGTTACCCGCTTGCCCCGGATCAGTACAGACACCAGCGTTGTACCCATGCCGGCAAATTCCTCAAACTGCTGTGCCTGATCGAAGACTGTGAAGTTTGCAAGCTTCACTGCGCTTTGCAGCATTTGATCCACCTGCTCATCATCCATGTCCGATTTCCAGGAGCGTTTGACCTCCTGACTGAACACATCCACTGCAAGTGAGCTGGCCACATTGCCGGATTTTGCGCCACCCATACCGTCGCAAACTGTGCATAGCAAGGTGTTTTTATCCAACTGCTCCAGGTGATATGCATCCTGATTTTGGGGGCGGATACATCCCGGATCTGTTAGAGCCCAGAATTGCATAGGACTTCACTCCTTTCACAAGGCGCGTTTCACGCCTGTTGTTTCGTATAATTTCTCCGAAGCTGACCGCAGGAAGCGTCAATATCGCCGCCCAATGTACGACGGACCGTAGCGGGGATCCCCGCGTCCTCCAGCAGCTTCTGGAATTTTGCGACCGCCTGCTTTGTGCTTGGCTTCAAGGGACTTTCCTCCACATGATTCAAGGGGATCAGATTTACATGGGCCGGCAACCCCTTCAGCCGCCGGATCAGCAGTCGGGCTGCTTCCTCTGTATCATTGACACCGTTTATCATGGCATATTCAAAGGATATGCGGCGGTTTGTCTTTTCATAATACCTGCGGCAGGCCGCCAAAAGCTGCTCTGTTGGGTATGCACGATTCACTGGCATGATGGTATTGCGGATCTCATCACTGGGAGCGTGAAGAGATACAGAAAGGGTGATCTGCAGCTTTTTTTCCGCCAGCTCATCGATCATGGGCACAAGGCCGCAGGTGGAAAGGC
>CAYLNV010000284.1:0-1837 GCA_964385085.1 uncultured Oscillospiraceae bacterium | reverse complement strand
GCAGACTCAAAGTTCAGACAGATGAAGTCAGCACCTTCCATGGTCTCAGCCTTCTTGGCATAGTCAGCCATGGTGGTGCAGCCGGCATAGAATTCCTTCAGGCCGGGCACATCCCACTGGGAAGCCAGGTCAGAAATTTCCACACCGATCTTCGGTGCATGCTCAATGGCAGCATCAAAAGTGTAGAAGGGCAGCACATTCTGACCGCCGATGACGATTGCTTTGTCGCCGGTGCCCAGAGTCACAGCGTTGATCTTGCCGCTGTAAGGCTGCGTCTTAGGTGTAAAAGACATTGTATTTTCCCCCTTGATTTTTTAACGCACTTTTTGTGCAAATTTAGACATTTTCTTACAGTCCGATAGACTGCATGACAGCCCCAAGGGCCTTTTTGACCGGATTGCTTTCCGGAAGCTTCGCAGAGGGCTCTCCATCGCAATCACAGCGATACACGCTTTCATCCTGAGGCAGAACACCCAGCAGCGTGAGGCCGTGCTTTTCGATCTCTGCTTTGATACCCTCGTCCAGCTCGCCCTCCGGCGCCCGGTTGACGATCAGGCCAAGTCTTTCAGGCTTTAATTCCATTTCTTCGATCATTTCAGCCACGCGGGCTGCCGCCTGGATCCCCCGGCGGGAGCAATCGGAAATGAGAAGCATGGTATCCACATGAGGAAGGGTTCCTCTTGCCACATGCTCCAGGCCTGCTTCGTTGTCCATGACCACATATTTGTAGTTTTTCGCGTACTTGTCCACTTGGGTCTTCAGTACGCCGTTGACATAGCAGTAACAGCCCTTACCCTGGGTGCGACCCATGATGATCATGTCGAAATCGTCCTCCTCGATCAAAGCCGAGTTGAACTTGAATTCCGCATAATCCGCCTTGGTCATACCCGCAGGAATCGCGCCTTTCAGTTCAGCCTGTGCCATTTCCTCACGGATGGTGCCCAGGCTGATCTCCGCTTCCACACCCAGCACCTCGTTGAGGTTGCTGTTCGCGTCTGCGTCTACCACCAGGACAGGCCCCTGCTGCTTTTTACACAGGTAATCGATGATCATGCCGCAGGTGGTGGTCTTACCCACACCGCCCTTGCCGGCCACCGCAATGGTATGAGGCATAGTAACTCCTTAGATCAGGTCTAACAGACCGGCTTCCTTGGCAATGTAGGCAACATCGTCGTACTTATTCAGTGCGTACAGGTGGATGCCGTCAATGCCGCAAGCGCGGTATTCGTCGATCTGGTTGATGGTGTACTCGATACCGGCCTTCCGGAAGCTCTCCTTCTTGCCTTCCACGTCTGCGTCGAAGGGATCCTTGACGAAGGGGTTGGGGAAGATCCAGTTCTTGGAGATGATCTCGCAAAGCTCTCTGGGCATGACACAGCCGTTGCGGGACAGCGCCATGTTGATGGTAGCAGCCTGATCCAGGATGGGCATGATACCCACATCCACAGGCATCCAGATACCGGCAGCACGGATCGCATCCAGCCAGTAGCGGAACTGGTCCATATCCCAGCAAAGCTGAGTCATGATATAGTCAGCGCCGTTGTCCTGCTTCTGCTTCAAAAATGCGATATCAGCATCCAGGCTGCGGCAGGCAATGTGGCCCTCGGGAGAGCCTGCAACTGCGATGGTGAACTTCTCACCAAACTCCTGACGGACGAACTTCACCAATTCCGTAGCATAGTGCAGATCGCCACCGGTGCCGGTCCAGCCAAAGGGCAGATCGCCCCGCAGAGCCAGCATATGGTCGATGCCGTGATCCAGATAATTCTGGAGCTGTTCCTTGATGCCTTCCTTAGTGTTGCCAATGCAGGTGAAGTGGGTCACGCCGGTGGTCTTG
>CAYLNV010000283.1:0-1838 GCA_964385085.1 uncultured Oscillospiraceae bacterium | reverse complement strand
GAGGGGGACCGCGTCAGCGGTGGAGGGATAATCGCCCGGCAGGGCGATATGTCGCGTTACGGCACAGAATCCCCCAGTCAGAACCCCCTTTAGGCAAGGGGGCCTTTTGGGTGGCAGACAGCCATAAGCCCTACAATAGCACCATCTTGAGTCATTGTAGGGGCGGCTATCAGCCGCCCGCGGGTGTTCAATGAACACCCCTACATCCGCAGGATGTAGACAATTGCATAGTTTTATCATTTCTTTTATCTTTTCGAACGGCGGTTTGCCAAGCCTCCGATGGTCATAATGATCCCAAAGACGATCAGATACCACAGACATCCCCAGCCATGACTGAGAATAGAGGCAAAGATCATAAACACCGCACCGCACACTGCCAGCGACGGCATAATAAACCGGCGCAGCAGGTTCTGCTCCTTTTCCTTGCGCATCCACTGGATGAAAATGGGCAGATACATCAAATAGATGGAGATGATCGGCAGCTCAGAGGAATCAAATGCATACTTCCCTGCCCAGCCAGCCAGATTTGCACCGTAGAAATACAAGAACCAGCCTGCGGTGATCATCAATGCCGCGACAGCAGAGTTATTGGGCATATTGGTGTGCCGATCGACCTGACCGAACACCTTGGGCGCAGGTCCTTCATTCCGTGCAGCCAGCGCATACATGCCCCGGCTGCAGGCCAGCATCAGGCCGTTGGTCGTTCCCAGGCAGGAAACGACAACAAACAAATTGAGAACATTGCCAAAGAAGCTGCCAAAAATATTGGTAAACGCGACCGTAGCGCCGTGGGTGATAAGCTCATCGTTGGTAGCACCGCCGGCAACACCGATATAGTAGAAAATATACACCGCCGCAATGATCATGCCGCCGATCAGCAAGGCTCTGGGCAAGTTCCTTTTGGAATCCTTGATCTCTGCGTTGATGGAGGTGGCGATGATCCAGCCCTCATAAGCAAAAGCCGTCGAGCACACCGCCGCCAGCAAGGGATTCTTCACCGGTGCAACATGGGCATTGGTGGTGAAATTCTGCACCAATGTGCCGTTACTGCCAAACAGTCCGTAAAGCACTCCCACGATCATCATAAGCCCCAGGGGGATCAGCTTGATCACCGTTGTGCTGGTCTGGAACTTGCCTGCCAGCTTTGGAGACAGCGCATTGAGCCCGTAAATAGCGCACAGATAAAACAGCGTCAGGGCCATGCACTCAGGGCCTACCATGCAGCCGCCTTCTGATACAGGAATGGTCATAGGGAAATTGGGATTGGCAGTCGTCAGGAATACCAAGGTATATCTGGCGGAAACCCATGCCAAAACCGAAGTCATCGAGGGGAAATAAATGGTTGCCGTAAACCAGCCCATATAGTAGCCATACCGAGATCCGACGGTCGCTTCTGCATAGTCCACCAGTCCATTGACCCGCTCATACCGCTGGCTCATATAGGAAAAGGTCAGCAGGCTCACCAGCATGATCACACCGCCAATGACCCATGCCAAAATGCCCAAAGGCATATCACCGCCGGACTTTTCCAAAATAGTCTGTGCCTTAAAGAATACACCGGAGCCGATCACGATGCCAACCACCATGCAGACGGCTGTGAACAGGCCATATTTTCGCTCCAATCTGGTCTCTTCCATAATGTACAGCACCCTTTCCATCTGTTAATATCCTTACCTATATCATACAATGGATTGCCCATTTAGGCAAGGAATAAATCCTATTAGTGAAAAGTGAAGAGTGAAAAAGTAAAATCGACAAGCTTCTGTCGAAACTTGTCGATTTTTGGTTGCGGAGGCAGGACTCGAACCTACGACCTCCGGGTTATGAGCTGCCGTCAG
>CAYLNV010000282.1:0-1840 GCA_964385085.1 uncultured Oscillospiraceae bacterium | reverse complement strand
GCTATTAGCCGCCCGCGGGCGACCACTGGTCGCCCCTACATCCGCAGGATGTAGATGTTTGTATTATTTTAGGGTGTGCTGCAAAATACTGCAGCACACCCTTTTATGCAATTGTCCGGTTATTGGGTGGATTTTCGATCGTTTTATAGCAATCGATTTCTTTTATTTTTGTCTTAGATTCTTGCAAAAACCTATTGATTTTCCGATTTCGGTGGGGTATTATATGGTAAATTTAGAAAGTTTACCAGCCTTCTAAATTTTAGGAAGAAAATTATAGTAATCGATTTCTGCCGCTTTCTAATGGGGGTCTTAGCTATGTGTACGAACAGCCCAACACAGAAAAAACATTCCGATCACTTGCGCACGCTGCTGCCGGTCTGGGCTCTGGCCCTGGGACTGTCGGTATATTGCTGGCTTTCCGGTGCTGATACCGCGAAGCTGAGCCTTGTGGTTCTGATATTTGCCGCCGGGGTAACGGCAGCGGCGGTGTTGCTTGCCTATCTTCAGGGCCGCGACCCCTTCCCCTCCGCACGAAGGGAAGGTTTTTCCGGCGAGAGCCCCTCTGCGCTGCTGGACACCTTTGCCCGTCAGTGCCGGGATGGCGCATCCCCTCAGCTTTTGCCCACCTTAAAGCAGATGGAAGCCCTTCTGCCCCAATTGACACAGACTGAACAGCAGCTTTTTTGTGAGCAAGCGCTGGACATCTATTTGAAACACTGCAAATCATTGCCTGATACCGGCATCCAAAAAACGCTTTATGTGATCCGTCAGTCCTTGATCCTGCAAAGCGCAGACAATTCCGCTGAGGGGCAGGGCTACTTTTCGGACCTGCAGGCGGTCCTGCTGGATTATGTGGACCGGAACTGCTACGACAGCGGCCTGTGCTTAAATGCTGCAGCAGATTATCTGAACTCCTCCATCTATGTGGTCAGCCGCATTTTTAAGGATGCCACCGGTGTTGGCTTTAAGGAGTATATCACCGGCAAGCGCCTGCAGCAGGCCTGCCGTCTTTTGGAGACCACCAGCAAGACAGTATCCGATGTGGCGGCAGAATCGGGCTTTGAAAATTCTACTTATTTTACCACCGTTTTCAAAAACGAGTACGGGATCCCCCCTACGAAATACCGCCAAAATGCCCGAAACACCGGAAAAAATCTATAAATCAGAATATGCAGGGCGCGTTGCAGTTTATTTTGCAACGCGCCCTGCATATTAACGTGTACCGAATTTTGCACCATATCGATACATACGAAACGCAATTTCTTTCTCCAAGGCTTCCATATTTCTGATAATATCATCCAGATCCGGGTCTTCATCCTTCATGCCAAGCCTTTTGCAAACTCTTGCATAGGCATCCATGGCCTTGCTGTACAACTGAATACCGATCCCGTCCTGAACAAAAATATCCTCCACATCTTCAATTGCATATTCCGGTATCAACTCTCCCTGCAAAGTGAGGTACACCAGCTCTATAAAGCTTTCCTGCATTATTTCACCCTCTTTTTGTTGGTATACCTAGTATACCAAGTATATCTAGAGTTGTCAACGGGAAAGGTATACCATATATACGGGTGATGTTTTATGAAAAAGACAGAATTTATCACATTTCGCACAAACGAAATGAACAAGCTGACTTTAGAGAAATATGCAGCAGAAAAGAAGTGGACGATCTCCTTTTTGGTAGAGCAGATCGTTCAGGACTGGGTCGAAAAGCAGGATACTTCTATGCGATCCTCTGCTGATCCTTCAAATGAGAATATGTAGGGCTTATACATAAAGGGTGTGCTGCAAAATACTGCAGCACACCCTTTATACATCCTGCGGATGTAGGGGCTGCCGG
>CAYLNV010000281.1:0-1863 GCA_964385085.1 uncultured Oscillospiraceae bacterium | reverse complement strand
TCTGCTGCCATTCCTCGGGACGGATATTGGAGGAATCCAGACACATCACATCCTGCACGGATATATCGTAATAGGTGCGAAAACGGTGGATCTGCTGCTCCATGATCTGAGAGCTGCGGGGCTCCAGACCCTCTTCGCCCGGCTGGCAGGCAATGGTACCGCCGGTGGTCAAAAGCAGGAGCTTTTTCTTTTTTTGCATAAGCCTGCTGTCCCTTTCTGTGCCGTCTGGCGGCACACACTACTTCACCATACATTATAGTGCCTGCAGGTCAAAATAGCAAGAAAAAACTGCCCGCGTGTAACACACGGACAGTTTAGCTGACAGTTATTTGATCGTCATCCGCGAACATAATTGTCAATTTACTTGGTGTTCATGTTCGGCAATGATCCGTACTTTGTCCCTGGCTGCCAGCTTATACATGACCGGGTACAGAAGCATTAGCGCTGCAGAACCCACAGCGCAGATCCAGAAAAAGAGGTCGTAAGAACCCAGCGTGTCGAAGATCAGATTTGCTGCAGGACCGGAAATGATACCTGCCAGCGAGATGATTCCCATAAAGATACTCAGACAGGTTGCCTGGGATTGGTAGCCAAACAAGGCAGAGCTTAAAAGCGGCACCATTACAGAGGTTATGGGAAGTGATGCGGAGAAGAAAATAACGGCGATCAGTGCGATCGCGGGGCTTGTTACAAAGGAAAACAGCACGGCGGCAAGTCCTGTACAGGCAACACAGACCATAGCGACCCGCTTGGCACCGATTTTATCGGAGAAAATGCCGCAACAGAATTTTACCCCGGCAAGCACCAGCATCAGCGTGCTCTGCATAGAGGCGGCTTGTGCAGCAGTCAGACCTACATCTTGCAGATGGGGATTCATAATACTCAGCATACCGCCAGAGAAAAAATTGGAGAAAAATGTACATGCGATCATCAAATAAAATTCAGGGGCTTTGACCATTTCCTGAAAGGTGTAGCCGATCCAGTGGTCGTCGCCCTCTTTTTTCTTGACGATCCGCTGACCCTCCCCAAAGGGCTTGAGCTTCATTTCCTCCGGACGGTCGCGAACCAGGATCAGCAAGGCCAAAGCCACCACTGCCACAAGGATCGCACTGGTCAGATAGGCGCTTTTCCAGCCGGATCTTTCGATAACACCGGACAGGATCAGGCACATCAGGCTGCCACCCAAACCGGTAGCCGCAGTTACCGCGCCCAAAACTGCGCCCTGATGGCGGTGGAACCAGGCATTTACGATCCGGGGAGGGCCGGCAGAAATGCACACACCGTCTGCCAGACCGAAAATAATACAGCCCAGAGAATAGATGAAAATATTGTTGCTGGCAGAAAGAACACCCAGACCGGTAATAGCAACCAGTAAGAATGCAAAAACCGATTTTCGGTAGCCAAAACGCAGAAGAATTGCACCGGACAGGAATGTGCCCAGCATACTGGTTATAGCCTTCAGGCTGCTGGTCAGGGCAAGGGTGGCCCGGGAGATCCCAAAGCTCTCGGATACCGGCAGAAAGAACAAGGTCAGGTTGTTGTTTGTGCCGCCGTGGACCATAAGCTGAATGAGGACCAGCGCCACGATCAGCCAATGGTAATGCTTTTTAATAAAGGACATAACAGATCCCTCCAGGCATACCTGTGTTTAAACAGCTATATTATAGTGTAATTTACCCGAAAGTCAACGACTGTTTTTTTGTACGCAAAAAATCGAAACAGGAAAAGGGCAACACCCCATAAGGAAGTATTGGTTTTGAACGGTCCCTTTTCCGCTTAACTGCATAAAAAATCACCGAAATACGACAGTATTCCGGTGATTTTGTTATTTGTTAATCAAAAAAGTTACCACTTCAAAACTGC
>CAYLNV010000280.1:0-1868 GCA_964385085.1 uncultured Oscillospiraceae bacterium | reverse complement strand
AATCCCCCAGTCAGAAATCAAAGATTTCTGCCAGCCCCCTTTAGGCAAGGGGGCCTTTGCGGCGGGAGACCGCCATAAGCCCTATGATGGGTCTAATTGTTAAACAGAAATTTGGCAAAAAGAAGGAAGTGGCTCGATGGAGCAACACTTCCTTCTTTTTCACAATTGTTTGAGGACTTCCTGAATGAAGTGCCAGGTACGGGCTACAGAGGCGATCCCCAGCCGTTCCCGGCTGGTGTGGATATCGTGCATTTCCGGTCCGATGGACACACAATCCAATCCCGGCAGCTTTTCACTGAGCAGGCCGCACTCCAGGCCAGCGTGGATGGCGACCACCTGCGCTTCCTTCCCATATAATTCCCGATACACCCGGACCATGGTATCCCGCAGCCGGGAATCCTTCTTGTACTCCCAAGCGGGATAATCACCCACTTCTGTATAGCTTCCATCGTAAAACTCAGCCAGCTCCGCCAGCTTTTGCAGCAGCGCCCGCTTTTCCTGATTCACAGAGCTGCGGACCGCAAAGGTCAGCCGCAGCTCCTCGTCCAGAACCGCAATGCCCAGATTCAGGCTGGTCTGTACCAGTCCTTCAATATCCGCGCTCCATGCCTGCACACCGTTTGGTGCTGCATTTAAAAGGGCGATGACCCTGGAAGAACACTCTGTGGTCAGCCCATTTCCGCCCAAGGCATCCACATCGTCTCCACGGACGATTGCCTCCGGCTCGTCGTACTGCTCCCGGATCTCCTTTTGCAGTTTTTCTGCAACTTCGTTGATCCGATCGATATACATACCCAGTGCCACCAGTGTTACCTGGCAGGACCGGGGAATGGCATTGTCCTTTGCGCCGCCGGAAAGCTGGGTGATACACACCGGCATCAGCTTCTGGACCCGGCTTAAAAACTCGCCCATGACCTTATTGGCATTGGCACGGTTTTTGTGGATCTCCACACCGGAGTGTCCGCCCTGCAGGCCTTCCACAGTCAAGCGCACACAAGGACCGTAAACCGGCCGGCGCTGGACCGGCAAATGGATCGTACCCTTCGCGCCGCCGGCACAGGAGACTGTAAAAATGCCCTCATCCTCAGAATCAATGTTCAGCATCGTTCTGCCCTGCAGCATAGCCAGATCGATCCCTGCCGCACCGAACATACCGGTCTCCTCGTCTACTGTGATGACCACTTCCAGAGGAGGGTGCGGAATGGTTTTATCCGCCAGCAGCGCTAAGCCATAGGCAATGGCAATGCCGTCATCACCGCCCAGGGTCGTGCCCCTGGCAAACACATACGCACCGTCATGGGTGATATCCAAGCCATCCTTGTCCATATCAATGGGGCAGTCTGCATCCTTTTCGCAGACCATATCCATGTGGCCCTGGATGATCACAGGATCATGATCCTCATAGCCGCAAGTTCCGTCACCGAACAAAATCACATTATTAAGCTCGTCCTGAATATAGCGCAGACCCTGCTCCTTGGCAAAGGACACTATATAATCGCTGATAGCCTTCGTGTTTCCGCTTCCGTGGGGAATGGAACAAAGCTTTTCAAAATAACCAAACACGCTTGCAGGCTGCAGCCCTGCCAGCTTGATCGCTTCCATAAAAACACCTCGCTTGATTGATACTCCGATTCTACCACAACCGGAAAGAATTGTCCATAGCATGAAAAAAGGGGCTGTAAAGAAACCTGAAAATTTATTCAGAATATACATTCTTGCCAAAACCGTCAAATTTCTGTTTATGGGGTAGGGGCGACCATTGGTCGCCCGTCAAAGGCTCCCTCTGATGAGGGAGCTGGCAATTGCCGATTTCAGGCAATATGACTGAGGGATTGTCTGTTTTCGATAGATTACAACCCCTCCGTCTG
>CAYLNV010000279.1:0-1881 GCA_964385085.1 uncultured Oscillospiraceae bacterium | reverse complement strand
TCTGAAGGGCACGGACAAGCTGGATCTTTTAACGGGCGCTAAGGACCGGAAAAGCTATCCGCACCAGCTGTGCAATGCCATCGATGCCTACGGTCTTGCAGGCAAGGTGGTCAATTCCCACCGGGCCGTGGATGATGTGCTGGCCACGGTGGAGGTCATGAAGGCCATGGAAGCAGAGCGGAACGACCTCATGAATTATGTAAACCTATTCGGCTACAACCCCAAATACGGCATCGACGGCAAACCCATCGGCTCGGTTACATACAAGCCCCAGCGCTTTGACCCCCTGGCACCTTTATATGAAATACCGTAGGGAACGGCCTGTATGCCGTTCCAAAAATACACGGTTAAAAGGAACGATACATAGGTCGTTTCCCTACATTTTTTAATTGGAGATTTTTTATGATCAACGAAACAGCTTATGCTCTGGGGGCAAACCGGTCCTGTATCCGGGATCTGTTTGAATACGGCCAGAGCAGAGCGGCCATGGTGGGCCGTGAAAATGTATACGATTATTCTCTGGGCAATCCCAGTATCCCCTCGCCGCCGGAGGTAAATGAGACCATCCGCGCCATTCTCTCTGACACGGATTCCCTGGCTGTCCACGGCTACACCTCTGCCGTGGGTGATCTTCCGTGCCGGCAGGCCATCGCAGACGATCTGAACAGCCGCTATGGCACGGCTGTCAAAGCGGATGAATTGTTCATTGGCTGCGGTGCAGCACCGGAGCTGTGTGCCGTTTTCCGGGCGCTGGCTGTGCCCGGCGCGGAGTTTCTGGCCATTGCCCCCTTCTTCCCGGAGTACCGCCCCTGGGTGGAGGAAGCAGGCGCAACACTGAAGGTCGTTCCCCCGGATGTACCGGATTTTCAGATCAGGCTGGATGCTGTGGAAGCCATGCTGACCGAAAACACCTGTGCCATTATTATCAACTCCCCCAATAACCCCTCCGGAACGGTCTATACCGCTGACACCCTGAAGGCCTTAGCAAAGCTGCTGACCGAAAAGAGCCAGCGCTACGGCCACCCCATTTATATCGTATCGGACGAGCCTTACCGGGAGCTGGTATATGACGGTGTGGAAGTTCCTTTTATTCCCACCATCTACCCCAATACCATCGTCTGCTATTCCTACTCCAAATCCCTGTCTTTGCCCGGTGAGCGGATCGGCTATGTGTATGTTCCCGGAGATGCTGCAGATTCAAAAGTGCTCTACGCTGCCGTTGCCGGTGCTGCCAGGGCCTGCGGCCATGTCTGCGCACCTTCCTTGTGGCAAAAAGTCATTGCCCGGTGTGCAGGCCTGCGGCCTGATCTTGAGGCATACGACCGCAACCGCAAAGCCCTGTACGAAGGCTTATTGGATGCAGGCTACCAGACCGCCAAGCCGGACGGTGCGTTTTATCTGTTTGTGAAGACCCCCGGCAATGATCCCAATGCCTTCCTGGAAAAGGCGAAGAAAAAGGACCTTTTGCTCGTTCCCGGCGATGGCTTCGGCTGTCCCGGCTACTTCCGGGTGTGCTACTGCGTCAGCTACGAAATGATCCAAAAAAGCCTGCCCGTATTCCGGGCGCTCATTCAGGACTTGTAAACCGCGCCAAAATGTGGTAGACTATATCAGATTTTCAGGCAGTAAAGCCTTGGAGGAATATTATGTCAACCTTAATAGAAGAAATCAGCCGCCGCCGGACCTTCGCCATCATTTCCCACCCGGATGCCGGTAAAACCACTTTAACGGAAAAATTCCTGCTTTACGGCGGTGCCATTGCCCAGGCAGGTGTGGTCAAGGGCAAGAAAAATTCCCGCGCCGCCACTTCCGACTGGATGGAAATTGAAAAGCAGCGTGGTATTTCCGTTACTTCCTCTGTTATGCAGTTCCAGTACGGCG
>CAYLNV010000278.1:0-1887 GCA_964385085.1 uncultured Oscillospiraceae bacterium | reverse complement strand
ATATGAGCCTTGGCGGCTGGTTTCGGGACTATGTGTATATCCCCCTTGGGGGAAACCGGGTAGGGAAGGTCCGTTGGGTCTTCAATATTCTGGTGGTCTGGATGCTGACCGGCCTGTGGCATGGAGCGGCATGGAATTTTGTGCTGTGGGGGCTGATGTTTGCGGCACTGCTGCTGATAGAAAAATGGATACCCGCCCTGCAAAAGCTGCCTACGATCCTGCGTCGGGTCTACGTGCTTTTGGCGGTGATCATCAGCTTTGTGCTGTTTAATGCCGAATCCATCACCCAGGCAGCCAGCGACCTTGGGAGTATGTTTGGCTTTGGGGGTGTGCCTGGGATCACAGCAGAGACCCTTTACTATCTGCGCAGCTATGCAGTTTTGTTTGTAACAGGCCTTGTGGGAGCTACACCTCTGGTGCGGGATACGGCAAACCGTATATGCCGGACAAAGGCAGGCCAGGTGCTTGAGCCGGTGGTGCTGATCCTTTTGCTCCTTATTTGCAGTGCCTATTTGGTGGACGGGTCCTTCAGCCCCTTCCTGTATTTCCGGTTTTAAGGAGGCGGCGGTATGAAGAAGATCAGGACCATTGGCTTCGCTGCATTGGCAGCATTGTGGGTGGCATTAACAGCCTTCCTCTGGTTTGGCCCAAAGCAGGAGGTATCGGACGCTGAGCGCAGAACCTTGACCCAAATGCCGGAAATCTCGGCAGAAAGCCTGCTGAACGGCGAGTTTATGACGGAATTTGAGGATTTTACCCTGGACCAGTTTCCCCTGCGGGACTGCTTCCGTCAGATCAAAGCTCTGTTTCACTATTATGTGCTGAATCAGAGGGACAATAATGAGATCTATATTGCCGACGGCTATGCAGCCCAAATGGAGTATCCTCTGGATGAGGATTCCCTGAACCATGCGTTAAAGCAATTTCAGAAGGTTTACGATCAGTACCTGAAGGACAGCGGCAGTCAGATCTATACCACTGTCGTGCCGGACAAGGGGTATTACCTGGCAGAAGAGAACGGCTACCTTGCGCTGGACTATGAAAAACAGTTTGCTATGGTGCAGCAGGGGATGCCCTGGGCAGAGTATGTGGATATTACCGATTGTCTGAACATTGAAGATTACTATTATACCGACACCCACTGGCGGCAGGAAAAGCTGTTTGCTGTTGCAGATAAGCTCAGCCAAACGCTGGGGGTAACTGCACCCAGGTCAGAGGATTACACCAAGACAGCCCTGGATCGGCCATTCTACGGGGTCTACTACGGTCAGGCGGCCCTTCCCATGCAGCCGGAGACGATGTATATTCTGGAAAATGCGTTGCTGAGCGAATGTAGGGTATATAACTATGTAACGGACAGCTATACTCAGATCTATGATATGGACCGGCTGAATACAAAGGATCAGTATGATGTATATCTTTCCGGTATGCAGTCGCTGCTGCGGATCGAAAATCCCAATGCAGGGACGGACCGGGAGCTGATCGTGTTCCGGGATTCCTTCGGAAGCAGCCTTGTGCCCTTGCTTACGCAGGATTATAAAACGGTAACACTGGTGGATATCCGTTATATCAGCGTGGAGGTGCTGGGGAAGTATATCGACTTCCAAAATAAGGATGTGCTGTTTATGCACAGCACCCTGGTGCTGAATAAAAATCTCATATAAGATCTTTTAAGGAACGGCCTGCGTGCCGTTCCTTTTTTAATGCATAATGCAAAATGTAAAGTGGTGTAGGGCTTATGGCTGTCTCCCGCCAAAAAGGCCCCCTTGCCTAAAGGGGGCTGGCAAAAATCGGCTCTTCGCAACCGATTTTTGACTGGGGGATTTATGCCGCAAAGCGACATATCGCCCTGCCGGGCGATTATCCCTCCACCGCTAACGCGGTCCC
>CAYLNV010000277.1:0-1956 GCA_964385085.1 uncultured Oscillospiraceae bacterium | reverse complement strand
TTCTTTGGCATGGACCGAGAAAAACTCCGCACCGTCACCAAAGCGGATGCCCTGCGTCATCCCAACTGGAAAATGGGTCCCAAGATCACCATCGACTGCGCGACCCTGATGAACAAGGGCCTGGAAGTGATCGAAGCCATGCGGCTGTACGATCTGCCCCTTTCACAGGTGGATGTGGTGATCCACCGCCAGAGCATCGTCCATTCCATGGTGGAATTTTCTGACGGTGCAGTTATGGCCCAGATGGGGTCTCCGGATATGCGTCTGCCTATCCAGCTTGCCATGACATACCCGGAGAGAATGGATTGCCCCGTTCCAAAGCTGGACCTGACAGAGTGCCCGCCCCTGACCTTCGGAAAGCCGGATATGGAGGCGTTTCCCTGCCTTGCACTGGCCCAGGCTTGCGCAAAAGCCGGCGGCACAGCCTGCCCGGTGATGAACGGTGCCAACGAAGAAGCGGTCGCGCTGTTTTTGGCAGATCAGATCGGCTTCTACGATATTTATGATCTGGTATCCAAAGCGGTGGATACCGTGCCTTTTATTCAAGATCCCACACTGGAGCAGATTCTGGAATCTGACCGGCTGGCCCGCATGGCGGTCCGGGGAGGATCAGGCAAACCTTTTATTTGAGCGAGGACTGGTATGAGCATTGTTTTTGCGATCCTTCTTTTCAGCATATTGATCTTTGTCCATGAGCTTGGCCATTTTGTGGCGGCGAAGCTTTTCGGTGTTCAGGTCAATGAGTTTTCCATGTTTATGGGCCCGGCTCTGTTTAAAAAGCAGAAGGGCGAGACCCTCTATTCCATTCGCTGTATTCCCATTGGAGGCTACTGCGCCATGGAAGGGGAGGACCAGGACACAGACAACCCCCGATCCTTTCAAAAAGCAGCCTGGTGGAAGCGGCTGATCATTCTGGCAGCCGGTCCGGCTATGAACTTTGTGGCAGGTCTGCTGATCTTTTTGATCGTGTTTGCCCCTACCAAGCAGTTTGTTACACCGGTGATTGTTGATGCGGAGGAAGGCTGCACAGTAGTCAGCGAGGAAGGCTTGCACATTGGCGACCGGATCTTAGAGATCGACGGAGAGAAGATCTATGAAAGCTCAGATTTTGCTATGATTTTGTCCCTCAACGGTGGGGATATCCACGATTTTGTTGTGGAGAGAAACGGTGAAGAAGTGTTCATTGATGATCTGCAGATGCAGGCCCACTTGTTTGGGGAAGAAACCACACCCAGATATGGCTTTAGCTTTGCGCTGAAAGATGCCACTTTTGGCACAAGGCTCCAATATGTTTGGAACAGCGCTATCAATGTGGTGCGGTCTGTGCGGCTGAGCCTGCAGATGCTCCTTGGGGGTCAGGCAGGCTTCCAGGACGTATCCGGTCCTGTGGGGATCGTGCAGATTATGACAGAAACGGCTGAGGTTTCGGAAACAGCCCTGGATGCGCTGATGAATATGCTGTATTTCGGCGGCTTTATTGCCATCAATCTGGCAGTGATGAACCTGCTGCCCATTCCTGCTCTGGATGGCGGACGGATCGTGGGCTTGGTCCTGACCACAGCCATTGAGAAGATCACCCGCAAAAAGCTGGATCCAAAATACGAGGGATATATCCACGGTGCAGGTATGATCCTTTTGCTTGCGCTGATGGCAGTGATCTTATTTAAGGATATTTTTACTATCTTTAAGGGGTGATCATTTATGACCAGACAGATAAAGGTTGGCAATGCTCTCATTGGCGGCGGTGCTCCGGTGGTGATCCAGTCTATGCTCAATACCAAAACCACCGATGTGGAAGGCTCTCTTTTGCAGCTGCAGCAGTTAAAGGCTGCGGGCTGTGAAATTGCCCGTTTGGCTGTACCGGATATGGATGCAGCGAAAGCATTTTCGGAGCTCTGCAAGGCATCTCCAATGCCTCTGGTGGCAGATATCCACTTTGACTATAAGCTTGCCCTT
>CAYLNV010000276.1:0-1958 GCA_964385085.1 uncultured Oscillospiraceae bacterium | reverse complement strand
GATTTTTGCGTTTTGCAATGCGCCCATTTTTTGACGTCATTGTAGGGGCGGCTATCAGCCGCCCGCGGGCGACCACTGGTCGCCTTTGAGCCTCTCCTGAAAGGAGAGGGGGACCGCGTCAGCGGTGGAGTGGTTAAACCCCTTCACACGGCTGTTTTTATTTTCCTTTTTCTCTTCTTCAAAAGAATGATGCCTGCTGTGATCAGTCCGGCACCTGCCACAGAAGCACCCAGCATGATCCAGACAAGATCCCAGTTTTTCGGTTCTTCCGCAACCGCAGCCGCCACACCGCAAATGCTGCACCCGCCGCTTTCCATGCTCCATGTATGGCTCTCCGACTCAGAGGGCGCGCCGCAGGCACACTGTCCCCAGTGGGCATCCCGGCTGGAGGTATAGGTAAACACATGGATATGTTCTGCCTTCGGTGCAAGCTCATAGCCGCACACAGTACAATTCTGCCCTGTCTTCTCGTCCGCTTCCGGTCCGGGTACATGGTCCTCCGGCGGTTGCGCCTTGCCGCAGACCGTGCAGCAGAGCCAGTGCCCCGAACCATCTGCCTTTTGTTCAAAGCTATGGTCCGTTTCCCGGATATGACCGCAATCCTGACAGCTTTCGGCACATTCTGCCCCGTAGGTATGCTCTGCGGTCTGGCCCACCTTTTCGCAGGCAGTGCAGACCTGATAGTGGCCGGTCTCATTGGATCGCCATGCCCCGTAATTGTGGCCTGACTGGTTTACATAACCACATACCGTACAGCTCGTTCCACATTCCCCTTCATAGGTATGGGGCGCTACCTGGAGCTGCTCCTCACAGGTCTCGCACACCTTCCAGTGTCCGGCCGTATCGCTGGACCATTGAGCCTGGTCATGCTTTTCCGTTTTTGTATCCTTACATTTGGTGCAGACCTGCTCATGGTTTTCCTCATCCTGAAAGGCCCATTCCGCATAGGAATGTCCGGTTGCAGAAATACTCACCGTCCGCTTTCCGCTGCATTTTGTGCAGACCTGATATTTGCTGCCGCTGCTGGTGCAGCCGGCTTCCTTGATAACGCTGTCATCCTTCCAGCTATGCGTGCAGGAGGCGGGAAGCTCCCCGCCGCTTCCGTTATAATTGGGGGATGCAAAATAATATTCATTCAGCGCCCGCTTGCGGATCATCACTGAATGGGCAGAACCGTTATACCAGGTGTTTCCCTCCAGGGTGTAAAAGGAATCTCCATCCACATAGTAAACGATGCCTGCGTGGGAAAAGCCCTTGGAAAAAAACAGGTCGCCGGGCTTGGGTGTATACTGGCTGCTTTCGTAATATGTAGAAAGTCCAAAGGAAGAAGGCTTGGCAATGCCGTTTCTCCGCAGCACGCTGGTGGGAACACCCGCCTGCTCTGCGCACCAGCTAATGAAAATTCCGCACCAGTCCGCAGTGGGCCGGCCAAACCAATCACCGTACTTGGTGTATCCGCCGGATTCCTCTGTGTAGCCAACCTGTGTCAGCGCGACACCGATGATATCAGAGCGCTGATCGCCGGTATTTTGATATGTATTCTCATATGCCGCTGAAACACGCACCGGTGAAAACACCGCCAATAGCAAAACCGTTGCCACAAAGACCGATGCGATCCGTTTTTTCATCTGCGTCCCTCCTTTACAAAAAATGTCAATATTCGGTATATTTTACCTCTTTTTTCCAAAAAAAGCAAGTGTAGCTGCAACCGCGATCGCCCCCAGACTGTCAAAAACCGTGTCATTGCGAGGAGCGAAGCGACGTGGCAATCTCAAAAACCAGTCTTTTACCAGGAGATTGCCACACTTGTAGGGGCGGCAATCTGCCGCCCGCGGGAGGCTAATAGCCTCCCCTACATCAACTGTTCGATAAACAGAAATTTGCCGGCTGGCTTTTGGCATCTGTGATTGCCCTATAACTATAACTATATCTATATCTATATCTTTATCTATATCTAT
>CAYLNV010000275.1:0-1959 GCA_964385085.1 uncultured Oscillospiraceae bacterium | reverse complement strand
TAAAACATATCCGCTTTTCGGCGGGATAGGATGTGATTATCAGAATGTACAACATACAGGAGATCAAGGATAGAATCGACTGCCTGTCCGTGGCGCAGCGCTGTAACCTGCCAATCAGAAACGCAGGCGACCGCTGCGTATCGCCACTCCGGGCAGGCGCTACCAACAAAACATCGTTCGTCGTGTACAAGGATTTCTGGTACGATTTCGGTATGGCCAAAGGTGGTGATGCTATCGACCTGCTGGCCGAAATCAAATACGACGGCGATAAGGGTGCGGCCATCCGGGAGCTTGCCCGTGAGGCTGGGATCGAAACCAACGTAACCGACGGCTGGATGGAATACACGCGAAACCTGTGCAATCAGATTGCGTTTTATCAAACCCTGCTTACACCGGAGGATTACAACTATCTGCATTCGCGTGGCCTGACCGATGATACCATCGCCGCCCTCAGAATCGGACGCGACCGCGACGGCAGGCTGGTGATCCCGTATCTCAAAAACAACTACGTTGCGTATTACTGCACCCGTGCCATGCCTGGCTGCAACTATCCGGAGAGCAAGTACCGCAAAATGAAAATCGACGCTTTCAACGAACATATCGTATGGGGCCTCGATTCTCTGTCTCGCGGCTCCGATACGCTCATCATCGCCGAAGGAATCTTCGATGCTATTTCCTTCTGGCAGGACGGGTATCCGGTGCTTTCCGCCGTTACGGGGTTCTTCTCCCGCGATCAGATACCCAGCGTGCTTTCCGCTGCCCGTTCATTCAAGCGTGTGCTGATCGTTTACGATAACGACAAGCGTTCCCACGCCGGAGACAAATTCGCTGCCCGTATGGCCCAAACGCTCATCGAACAGCGGATTCCGTTCATTGTGGGCCATGTACCGGACGAATACAAGGACATTTCCGAGTATTACGAAGCAGGCGGTGATCTACGCAGCATTGTTATCAACGCTGTGGACGGCGTGCAGTACCTGTGCGATACGTTCTCCAAACTGGATGAAATCGCGGATTTTCTGAAACCGCTGGCCCGTACCATGGATGCGATCCGTCTTGAAATGCTGTTTGCCAGCCTCAAAGCCAACGGTCGCTTTGATACGAACGAACTGAAGGTTCTGAAATCTGTCGTGAAAACCGTGCCGCAGGAGGTGGATATCACGCAGGAAATCATCCAAAACCACGGCTTGCTGTACGCCGAGGGTACAGGCTTCTATGAGTGGGACGGCAGAGTGTGGCGCAGAATATCCGACGAAACCGTGCGCCGTTACGCTGGCGATGCCTACGGCAAGCAGTTTACCACGGCGTTCCGTGTGTCGAACGTCTGTAAACTTGCCAAATCCCTTGCGCTGGCCGACGTGGCGTTCGATCAGTCACCGGTGCTTACCTTCCAGAACGGTACGCTGGAACTGGAAACCGGTGTATTCCGTGATTCCAACCGAAACGACTATTGCTCCATTATCATGGACTACGACTATGATCCTGATGCAGCCTGCCCTACATGGGACAGTTTCATCCAGGATGTCACCAACGGCGACGGAATCCGTGAGGAAAACTTGCAGTTCATTCCGGGGTATGCGCTGATGCCCAACTGCAAGTATCAGAAAATCTTTGTTCTGCTGGGCAAGGGCGGTAACGGCAAGTCTGTGTACCTGGAAGTCATTCAGCGACTTTTCGGCAATAAAAACGTAACCCATGTGGAGCCGACCGGCCTTGCGCAGGAGTTTCAGCGTGTGCTGATCAAGGATTCGCTGCTCAACATCGGTTCGGATATCAACAGCGACTTTTCAAAAGGCGAAATCCGCGAGTGGTTGTTGAAAATCGCCGACGGAGCTTCCGTGCAGGCGTGTTACAAGGGCATGACGCACATTACGTTCGAGCCGCGCTGCAAGCTCGTATACGCCTGCAACCAGGTGCCGACTGCCGAGGTCATCAACGGCCTGGAACGCCGGTTTTTGT
>CAYLNV010000274.1:0-1993 GCA_964385085.1 uncultured Oscillospiraceae bacterium | reverse complement strand
GAGCATTGCGCTTTTCTTCCGGAATGGTTGCAAGAAGATGGGCAGGGAAGTCAACATCCAGCAAAAAGTCATCTGCAAAGTCAGTAAAACCGCCTGCCGCATCGGTATGACAGTCACTGTACGGAATATATGGTTTGATATCAAAGATCGGTGTTCCATCCATCAAATCAGCACCGGCTACATGGATCACCGTGCCATTGTCAGATGTCTGTTCCACACTTAGAAGTTTTACACAGGATAGTCCGAGGGCATTGGGGCGGAAGGGGGAGCGGGTAGCAAACACACCCATTCGGGTATTGCCGCCCAACCTGGGTGGCCGTACAGTGGCAGACCAGTCCTGCCGTACGGCTTCTGAAAACTGCCAAATGATCCACAGGTGGGAATAGCCTTCAATACCGCGCAGCGCGGCCGGGTTTCGAAATTCCGGTTCAAAAACGATCGTGGAGCGCAGATCTTCCACAAGACCGCTTTGTCTGGGAATACCAAATTTAGTGGGAAAATCGCTTCTCATTCGGGCGATAAACTGAATATTTACGGATTCCATATCAGGACCGAACCTTTCTAAAGCAGAAGGTGATTGCAAAGATAAGAGCCAATATAAGACTGATGGCAGCACCGGAAGATGTTCCCCAGTAATAGGAAATACACAGACCGGTAATGCCGGAGATCAATGCAAACAGAACGGAGAAAAGGCTGTACTGCCGCAGATTCCTGGATATATTTCTTGCGGATGCGCCCGGAAGGACCAACAAGGAATTCAGGATCAGCAGACCGACCCAGGAAATCGCAAGGGTTACTACGACCGCGATCGCTGCAGTGAAAATTGCTTGCGTCAATCCGGTTGCGATCCCGCGAGAGGAAGCAAGCTGGGGGTGGATCGCAGTCAGAGTCAGACGGTTTGCATAGAACACCCAGAAGGCGATCACTCCAAGAAGGACCAGGGCCAGCAAACCGATCTGGGCGGGTGTAACGGAGAGAATATCGCCAATGAGGTACTTGTTATATTTGGAGAAGCTGCCGCCACCCAGCGTAGCAATGAAGATACCAAGGGCCACTGCGGTGCTTGAAAAAACACCGATCAGCGTGTCTGCGGCATGGTTACTGCGACTGCGAACATAGGAAAACAGCAGCGCAAAGAACAACGAGAAGATCACCGCGACCCATGTAGGGGCTGCCGCACCGCAAATACAGCCTATGGCGATTCCTGTGAAGGCGGAATGACCCAGAGCGTCAGAAAAAAAGCTCAGCCGACCGGTTACGATCATGGTGGAACACAGACCGAATAAAGGTGCCATCAGGATGATTGCCAGCAGCGCATGTTTCATAAAATCCCAGTGGAGCATTTCCAGCGGTAGCGCATCACAAACAGCATACCAGATGTCCATTACAAAATGCCCCCCTTTCTGTTAAACACATTGCGGAATGATTCTGAACCAAGCACCTCCACAGGTGCTCCTTGACAGATGATGGTTTGGTCGATCAGGGCTACCTGATCAGCATAGCGGGGGAGGATCGCAAAATCGTGGGTGGTCATGAGAATAGAAAGGTCATAATCCTTTCTGATCTCATCCAGCATATCCATCAGCGTTTCGATGCCTTCCACATCCACACCGGAAAGCGGCTCGTCCAGGATCAGGATATTGGGAATGGGTTCCAGAGCCAGAGCCAGCAGAACGCGCTGCAATTCACCACCGGACAAAGTGCCGACCCGCTTATCGATCAGATCTTCGCCCCGCACACGCGCCAGGCAGTCCAGGATCTTCTGCCGCATAGCCCTGGAAACACCAAAAAAGGCCGGGCGCTTACTCATGCAGCAGGCAAACAGATCTGCAACCGTAACCGGATCACCGGGATCAAAGGCAGGGCTTTGGGGCACATAACCGATCTTCGGTGTGCGGCTTCTTTGGCCGGGAACTGCAAAGGAGATCACACCGTCAAATTCCTGCTGACCTAAAATTGCCTTTAAAAGCGTGCTTTTTCCCGCACCGTTTGG
>CAYLNV010000273.1:0-2010 GCA_964385085.1 uncultured Oscillospiraceae bacterium | reverse complement strand
GATTGGGATAGCGTTTTCTGAATTTAACGATGGCAGAGTCGATCAGTTCCTCCAGGGGATTGACAGACAGCGCACGGGCAATACAAATTCTCTGACGCTGACCACCGGAAAATTCATGGGGATAGCGCTCGTAGTAGTAATCCCGCAAGCCGCACTTCTCCATCAGATCCAGCACATAATCCTTAACCTGATCCTTGGGAACGATCTTATGGACCTCTACCGGCTCACTAAGGATACCGCCGACGGTGCTTCTGGGCGGCAGAGACGAATACGGATCCTGGAAAATGATCTGCATTTTCTTGCGGAAGGGCCGCATTTGCTTGGAATCGTAATCGGTAATATCCTCGCCGTCAAAAATGATCCGTCCGCCTGTGGGCTGGTGCAGCTTCAAAATTGCTCTGCCGGCAGTGGTCTTACCGCAACCGGATTCGCCAACGATGCCCAAGGTCTCGCCGGCCTTCAGTTTAAAGGAGATATCGTCAACTGCAACAAGCTCCTTTGTAACCTTTCCAAACATAGTTTTCTTAATGGGGAAGGTCTTACGCAGATGGCGCACCTCAAGCACACATTCCGGATCGTAGGGCTTTGCAAAGTCCTCCTCCATCTGCTGCTTTCTCTTCTCAAGATACCGCTCCTGCTCGAAAGCATCGTCATATACGACACCAGAGCAGTCCATGGCTTCATTATTCAAAACTTTTTCTTCAGCCATTTTCTTTCTCCTCGTCGTACAAATGACAGGCAACAAAGTGCGTGGGACTTACCTGGATCATACCCGGATATTCACCGGAGCACTTACCCATGCACTTTGCGCATCTTTCCTTAAAATAGCAATGATCGGGCATATTGATGGGATTGGGGACATTACCGGGGATATTATACAGCTCGGTGCTGTCGTCCAGTGTCATGGTGGGCTTGGACTTCTGCAATCCAATGGTATAGGGATGTCTGGGATCCTGGAAGATCTCATAAACCGTTCCCTTTTCGATCACCTTACCGGCATACATAACCACCACATAATCAGCCATTTCTGCGATCACACCCAGATCGTGGGTGATCAGCAGGATGGAGCCGTCGATCTTCTTCTTAATGTCCTGCAGCAGGTCCAGGATCTGGGCCTGAATGGTAACATCCAATGCGGTGGTAGGCTCGTCTGCAATGATCAGACGGGGCTCGGCTGCCAGCGCCATTGCGATCATAACACGCTGACGCATACCACCGGACAGCTCGTGGGGAAATGCCTTATATACATTTTCCGGAATGATACCCACCAGACGGAGCATCTCTTCAGACTTAGCCTTTGCCATCTCCTTAGTCGCACCGGGAACATGGATCATGGTAACCTCATCCAGCTGCTCACCGATGGTGAAGATGGGGTTCAGAGAGGTCATAGGCTCCTGGAAGATCATAGCGATCTGCTTGCCGCGGATCCGGTGGATCTCATTGATCGGCATCTTCGCAATGTCATAGACCTTTTCTTCCATCTGGTAACGGCCCTCTGCGCCCTCCTGGGGGATCGGCTCGCCCTTTTCATCCCGCTTATAGTCATAAGCCTTAAAGCGGATAGCGCCTTCTGTGATCTGGCCGGTAGGACCCTGGATCAGGCGCATAACAGACATGCTGGTAACGGATTTACCGCAACCGGATTCACCCACAACACCAACCACAGCATTCTTGGGCACATCGTAAGACACACCGTTGACCGCCTTCACCACACCCTGTTCTGTAAAGAAGAAGGTATGCAGATCGTCGATCTCCAGAATATTATCAGGATCCTTCATTTCAGTCAGGAACTCAGATTCCTCGGCCTTGCGGTTTTTGTAGGCCTCCAGGCGCTTAATTTCCTTGTTGTTCACCTTGGCAATGGCGCGGATCTCTTTACCGGTGAGATAGCCCTTTGTATTCTTTGTTTCACTCATGGCTTATCTCCTTCCCTTCGGGTCAAGGGCATCACGCAGACCGTCGCCCACAAAGTTGAAGCCAAGCACGGCAATGACGATGCAAATACCGGCA
>CAYLNV010000272.1:0-2026 GCA_964385085.1 uncultured Oscillospiraceae bacterium | reverse complement strand
CCCAAACCTTTTCATTCACCTTGGAAAAATATGCGTTTTTTTACAGCCCCTTTGTTTTCTGATTCTTTACAGGGCCTTATTGTTCAGTCGCTCGCCTACTGCTCCGCCGGGGTGGATCAGGGCAAACTGCTCAGCCTGATAGCCAGTCTGCTCGATCATAGCTGCCTGCAGCGCATGGAAGATCATGCAAAGTGCGGTGGTGCTGGTAGTGCCCTGGGCATTCCACTTGTCGGTCTCCCGGTTCACATACTGCTTCAAGACCACATCGGCTGCCTGTGCCAAGGGGGAGTCCATATTCTCTGTAATGGTGATGATGGCTACACCCTTTGCTTTGCAAATATCCACGATGGGCAGCAGCTCCCTGGTCTTGCCGCCCCGGGACGCGAACACCATCACATCCCCTGCCTGCAAAAAGCCGGTTGCACCGTGGACTGCTTCCGCGGGGCTGATAAACCGGGCAGGCTGCTCGATGCAGCACATCAGGTGGGCAAAGTGCTGGCAAATAATACCGGAGTGGCCGCAGCCGGCCGCGCCGATCCGGGGGGCAGCACACAACAGCTCCACCGCCTTGGAAAAGGCTTCTGTGTTGACAAATTCCTTCATTTCACGAATACAGGCCGCCTCGATGTCATAGGCATCCAGCGCCGCCTGCATAGCTTCCTTTGTGATCATTGATGTTTCTCCTTAATTTAATAATACTCGAACAGGAATCATTATCAGTTCGTCAGGCAGGTAATTAAAGCCTATGGCATTGCGCGGGCATAGACCCGCGGCGATCTCAAAAACCAGTCTCCTGCCGGGAGATCGGCACATTGCTTCGCTCCTCGCAGCGACACGGCTTTTGATGGTCTGCGCATCTAACAAGCTGCTGGTCAAACTGAAATTTGCCTTTTATATACCTTAGTCTTTTCTCCCCTTTTTTTCAATTCGCAAAATACACAACATTTCACAAAAAAATCTATTTAGGTTCACAGATTCCGGCAATTTTTGAAATTACAATTGACTATTGGAATAGATAAGACTATAATACATTATGGAAAATTTATGAAAGTGAGATAGATCCGATGAACAAACGCAAAATTTCTGTTCCCTTCTTTGAGATCGGTCCGAAATCCTATCTGTATGGCGACGAGATCCTGGACCTTGCTCTGGCCGCTGACCGGGCTTCCGAGAAGTACGATGTGGATATTATTTTCACCTGCCCTGTGGTGGACATCCGCCGGGTAAAGGAAGCCACCAAGCACATTCATGTGTTTGCACCCCATATGGACCCCATTCCTGTAGGCCGTGGTCTGGCTGATATCCTTCCGGAATCTCTGGTTGCTGCCGGTGCTGAGGGTGTTATGCTGAACCATGTGGAAAAGCCCGTCAGCTTTGAGGTGCTGTCCCAGACCATCGACCGTGCCAACGAGGTCGGTCTGACCACCATCGTCTGTGCCGATTCCATGGCAGATGCCAGCAAGATCGCTTCCCTGCACCCTGACATCATCGTTGCCGAGCCCTCTGAGCTGATCGGTACCGGTGTCAGCGTAGGTCCTGAGTATGTGGAGGCTGCCATGCAGTCTGTAAAGGGTGTGGATGAGAACATTCTGGTGCTGACTGCCGCCGGTATTTCCAATGGCACTGATGTTTACAACACCATCATCGCCGGCGCTGATGCCACCGGTTCTTCTTCCGGTGTTGCCAAGGCTGCTGACCGTGCTGCTATGGTCGATGAAATGATCGCCGCTGTCCGCAAGGCATGGGATGCCCGTCATAATTAAGCGTGCAACTTTAAAAAACTACAAAATACATATTTGGAGGAAAATAATATGGAATTCAAGGTTTATCAGAAAGAGCTGGAGCTGCAGTCCCGCGGCTGGATCCCCACCTTCCATGATGTGTCCAAGGAGATCATGGAGATCGTGAAGGCTTCCGGTGTTAAGAACGGCACTGTCTGCATCGCTTCCCATCACACCACCTGCTCCGTCATGATCCAGGAGTGCTCCCACGACTTCGACACCTTCGATCTGGAGTACCTGCAGCA
>CAYLNV010000271.1:0-2031 GCA_964385085.1 uncultured Oscillospiraceae bacterium | reverse complement strand
TCCGGAAGTCAGAGCCTATGGGCAGGAGATTGCCGCTATTATTAAAGTTATTTCCGAAGGAAATACCGAAATTTTCAATTTTCAACTTTCAATTTTTAATTCCCAGCAGGGTGGAATTGTGGTTTACATAAATTTAAAAAAGCGTGAGTTTTTCGGGTTAACAAAAGATCAAGTTATCCACATTATCCACAGGGTTTTCCACAGAAGAAAGACCAAAACCCCCTGAGAAACCAAGGCTCAGAGGGGTTTTGCGGGAAAATTGGTGGAAAACCGACTTTCGTGCGAAAATATTTATTGGTTGACAGAACAACCGGGAAAATTGCGGTAATTTGGTCGTTAATAGTGTATTTGTGCTGCGAACACCCGTTCCTGCGTGCCGGATGGATCGGACTTTTCCCGGGTGGCTTCCACCAGCAGCACCGGGCCGTCGGTCAGCTCATAGTGAAGGGTAAGCGCCTGCCCCTCTCTGGCTTCGGAGAGGTAGCACACCGTAAAGTCCTGCACCGGGTGGTCCTTGTGGAAGCTGCTGGGAAGCAGGCTGTCCACCCAGTCGAGATAACGGGTGTTGTTCATGTGCAGATTCCGGTCCAGCTCTGTATAGCTGACAGTGCGGCTGATCTGATTCTGCAGGGAAGCCGGAGCGATCGAGCCGGGGGAGGCCAGCTCTGTGCCCTGCAGCATACCGGCTACCTCCACACCGCTTTTTCCCGGCAGCACCATGGTCCGGGTATCCGTATTCATCAGTACCCAGATGGCGATGGTGCGAAACAGCACATTTCCCTGCTGGTCATAGGCAACGGTGGCTCTGGGATAGGCCACACGGGTGGTGGGCATGGGCCAGGTCTCCAGGGTGATGGTCTCACCGGAGACAGGCAGACGGTTTACCTGCACATGATGGCGCAAAATGGCCCAGAACAGGTTTTTCTTATTCAGGGTATCCCAGTCTGTACCCAAAAGGGCAGCGTGCTTGCCGGCAACCTCCTGTGCAAAATACAAAAGCACAGAGGGCTTTACCCGGCCAAAGCAGTCCAGGTGGATATCGGAAATGGAAAAGCTTTGACGATAAGGCTGTGTCATAATAATACCTCTTTAATATAATTGTCCATTGTCAATTATTCAGCAGGGTCAGGGTCATTTCGATCTGTTTGTTGTTCCGGTACAGCACCACTTTGGCAGAGGAATGTTCCTTCCGGTCTGCCAGAAGATCAGAAAGATCTTTGACGCTGGTAACGGCTTCCCCATCGACCTGCACCAGAATATCACCGGGCAAAATGCCTTTCGCGGCAGCGTCGCTGTTCTGAGTTACATGGGTAATATAAATGCCCTGGGGAAGCTGCTGATACAGACACCACAGCTCCGGGATCTCCTGCCCGGAAAAGCCAAGGCGGAAGCAGGTGCTTCCGGTGTCATCTCCGGTTTGGGAACCGGAAAAGGCCACGGGAAAGGACTCCTCAGGTTGGCTTTCCTGCAGAGAGCGAAACAGGCGGATATTCATAAGACCCAGAGCGGTGGAAATGCCGCACAGGAGGATCACCAGCACCAGAAGAAAGGCGATCACACCGCCGTAGCTTTTGGGCGGGCGGGTAGGGCCGGTGCGGTAGGTGTCCTGTACAGGTTCAAAATCATGATTTGGGTTCATAAAAACTCCTTAATACAATGGACAATTGTCAATTCACAAGGGGCAGGGTAAAGGTAAACTCTGTTTTGCCGTCCTTGCTGGTAACGGAGATGTTCTCTCCGTGGCTGCAAATAATGGTTTTTACAATATACAGGCCCAGACCCCAGCCGTCCCGGTTCTGGGAGCGGCTCTTGTCCAGCTTATGGAACCGGTCAAATACCAGAGGAAGCTCCTCCGGGGGGATGGTCTCTCCTTCATTACTGACGCTCACATAGAGCTTATCAGAGCCTTCCCGAACAGTCAGGCCCAGGGTGCCTCCATCCGGACAGAACTTCACCGCATTGTCCACAAGGTTATAGATCACCTGGGTGATATGGTCCAGGCAGGCCATGGTATACACCGGATGCTCCGGC
>CAYLNV010000270.1:0-2042 GCA_964385085.1 uncultured Oscillospiraceae bacterium | reverse complement strand
AAGGCGGTACGCTGGATCTGCTTTGCAGAGGCGGCAGCGAAAACGGCTCTCAATCCAGTTCCTCTTCCTATGGCGACTTTAGAGGCGGTATGGGCGGCATGGGCGGTATGGGCGGAAAAGGTAATATGGGCTTTTCCTCCAGCTCCTCCAGTTCGTCCAGCTCCTCCGGTGATAGCACCAGTATGAAAGGACTGAAGGCATCCGGTAATTTGCTGATCAGCGGTGGTACGATCACCATTAACTCTGCTGATGATGCGCTTCATGCCAACGACTCTATGACCATCAACGGAGGTATATTTGAGATCGCATCCGGTGATGATGCTGTCCATGCAGAGAATACCCTGACCATTACTGACTGCACCATGAATATCACTGAGTGCTACGAAGGACTGGAAGCGCTTAAAATCTATGTGCGCGGCGGCGACATCAAGCTGGTAGCAAGCGACGATGGTATCAACGCGGCCGGTGGTACGGACTCCAGCGGCATGGGTGGCAGAGATGCTATGTTTGGCGGTGGAATGATGGGCGGTTCGTCCAGCTCCAACGGTTATATTGAGATCTCCGGTGGAAAGCTTTCTATCAACTCCTCCGGAGACGGGATCGATGCCAACGGCTCGTTCCTGATCAGCGGTGGTTACACTGTGATCGTTGGACCGACCAATGGGGATACTGCAACCCTGGACTACGATAGAGAAGGCAAGATCACCGGCGGCACCTTTATTGGCACCGGTGCATCTGGAATGGCACAAACATTCAGCAGTTCCTCGCAGGGTGTGATCGCGGTCAGTGTTGGTTCTGTTTCTGCAAACACTGAGATCCGGTTGACCGACGCGAAAGGTAATCTAATTCTGTCCCACACACCGGAGCTTTCCTTTGCCGTGGTGATCCTTAGTTCCCCGGACATTGTTTCCGGTGAGAGCTACACGATCACTGTTGGCGCTCAATCCGGGACTTTTGAGGCCAGTTAATATGGTAAAATCATTAAGCGCGCGTTGGTTATAACGCGCGCTTAATGATTTTCCAATATGATATTGAGCGCTGCTTCGATCGCCTGTGTGCGGACACTTTCCCGGTCGCCCGAAAAGTGGAATTCTCTCACCTCGGATCTGAGAGCGCTGCAATAACCAACATATACTGTTCCCACTTCATTTCCAAACGTGTCTGCACCGGGCCCTGCCAAACCGGTAACTGACACCGCAACATCTGCCTGTAACAGCTTTCTGACACCGGATGCAAGATAGCCTGCTGCAGGACAAGAAACCGCTCCGTATCGGTCGAGAACCTCCTGTTCAACTCCCAGAACATTGTGCTTGACCCAGTTTGTATAGCAGATCACACCGCCCTTATAGACTTCAGAGCTTCCGGGAATGGCTGTCAAGGCTGCACCGATCCCTCCACCGGTGCAGCTTTCTGCCGTTACTAGGGTCTTCCCTTTCAGAGCCTTCAGCACCTTACAGCAAAGGTTCGTCATGATATTTTACCGTAACCTTTTCCACACTCTCAAGGGCTTGTTGGATCAATGCTTCCCGATCCAGCTTTCGCTCCGCATGCAGGACCTGTCCCAGTGTAGGCTTCGTCTTTGGATGCTTTGGTGTAAAAACTGTGCAGCAGTCCTCATAGGGCAGGACAGAGGTCTCTAGCGTACCGATCTTTCTGGCAATGGTTACGATCTCTTCCTTGTCCATACCAACCAGCGGCATAAAAATCGGAATATCGACCACCGCACCGGTAACTGCCATAGCCTGCATGGTCTGGCTTGCAACCTGTCCCAGGTTCTCGCCTGTGATCAGCGCACCGCAACCATCATCCTTGGCGATCCTTTGAGAGATCTCCATCATAAACCGACGCATGATCAGTGTAAAGAATTCTTCCGGACAATTATCCCGGATGGCCTCCTGGATCTGGGTAAAGCTGACAATATTCACCGTCATTCTGCCGCAATAGCGTGTTACAAGCCGAGCAAGCTCCAGCACCTTGTCTCTGGCAAGCTGTGAGGTGTAGGGATAGGAAAAGAAATGGACGCACTCTACCTCGACACCCCG
>CAYLNV010000269.1:0-2044 GCA_964385085.1 uncultured Oscillospiraceae bacterium | reverse complement strand
ATGGGATCAGTTCGTCAGTCAGTTCTTTCAGCTCCCGGTAGTCAGAGGTAGATAAGCTGGACAGGGTGATCTCATTATGGCCGGAATCTGCAAGGGTTTCAACGGCCTGACGGTACAGAACATCTGCACGCTTTTTCCTGACAGGACGGCAGGAAAATCCCGCCTGACAGAAGCGGCAGCCGCGGATGCAGCCGCGGAAAACCTCCAGATTTGCCCGGTCATGGACGATCTCCGTGGAAGGAACGATCATTCTGGTTGGAAAATAGGCATTATCCAGATCCTCAATGATTCGCTTTTGGATGGATTGCGGTGCGCCGTTGGTCGCAACCACCTTTGCCAGTGTGCCATCATCATGATAAGTATGCTCATAAAACGACGGAACATAGATGCCGGGTATTTTAGATACTTCAAGAAGAAACGCTTCCTTAGTCCAATCCTCAGACTTCGCTTTGTCATACAAGGATAGTATCTCGGGGGTGATCTCCTCACCCTCACCTAACGAGAAAAAGTCTATAAAGTCCGCCAGCGGCTCAGGATTAAATGCACATACACCACCGGCAAACACGATATTCTTAAGGCCACTTCTGTCTTTTGAATGAAGCGGAATACCTGCAAGGTTCAACATATTCAGAATATTGGTGTAGCTCATTTCGTAGCCAATGGTAAAGGCGATCATATCAAATTCCTTCACCGGATCCTGGCTTTCCAAGGCCCACAAAGGAAGGTCATGCTTGCGCATCGCCTCTTCCATATCGGCCCAAGGTGCAAACACTCGCTCACACCAAACACCTTCCATCCGATTCATCACACCGTATAAGATCCGCATACCAACATTAGACATACCGATCTCATAGGTATCCGGGAAGCAGAATGCCACCCGTACACGAACCGCTTCCGGATCTTTCTTAATTTCATTATATTCTCCACCTGTATAGCGTGCAGGCTTTTGCACTGTCGGGAGAACTCTTTGCAGTAATTCGGTCATAGCCGTACCTCTTCTCTATCAGTAGGTCTATTCTACCCGCAAAGGCTGCTGTTTGCAAGTAATTTTTGTTTTCTTATTCTTTATGATCAGGATTCCGGCAAATACTAACGGGATCAACCCCAGATCCTTACAGAAGGCAGCGAACAGACCAAGCAGGACAAAGATAGCCAGAATACCTGTTTCCAAATACCGTTCTATTGTATTGCTTTTTGATTCTGAGAAGAACTTCTGCAAAATTCCCCGAACAGTGCGACCACCGTCCAAAGGAAAGATGGGAATCAGATTATACATGCTCTGAAAACAGCCGCAGACAGCAATTCTCGGACACCATCTGGCGATCAGAAGCAACAAAAAACCACCCAAAGGACCAGCAAGGGCGCAAAGGATCTCCTTAGAAGAGCTCAGCAGGTCCGTTTCCATCGTAGTTCCATTTAAATCGATCTGCACGCGTAAAACTCTGCAACTGCAGAGCCTGAGTGCCCAATAATGGCATAATTCATGAAATGCAGATGCGATGATCCACGAAAAAATCCATTGAAGCGGTAAGGTCAGCAATGCTAAGGCAAGTATGATAAAATATGCTGGCTTAATTGAGATCGGTATCTTATTCCCCTTGGCCATGATCAATGATCTCCAGGCAAAAAGTGGTAATGGCATCCTTCACGGACTCCCCTTCCCTGATGTCCTCCACCATGGATGAAAGTGCAGCATCGGTGATCTCAGGATCACCCGGAAGCAGCCAGGTGCGGATCGTTTTATTGGTATCTAACCTTTGTACGGCAAAGAGCGCGACCATGATAATGACTGCAAATATCAACCATTTTGGCATAAATCCGGTTGTTAATGGATACCTTTTCTTCTTCTCCGGGTTGTATTCAATTCGGTAGCTCATATAATCCCTCCTGGAAAAATTATATGGACAGGCATATAAAAAATGCTGAAGCCTAAAATGTGATCACAGGTCTTGACAAGAAGATATTTTTTCAATATAATGGCTAAGATATCGGGGTGTGGCGAAGTTTGGTATCGCGCTTGGTTCGGGTCCAAGAGGCCTCGGGT
>CAYLNV010000268.1:0-2047 GCA_964385085.1 uncultured Oscillospiraceae bacterium | reverse complement strand
CCTGCCGCCCGCAAAACCAACGAAATGTATGGGCGGCAACCTGCCGCCCGCAAAATAACCCAAAAATATACAGGCGGCAATCTGCCGCCTGTATATTTTTTATACATTTACATATTCTCAAAATCTGGCATATCGTATGCTGTGTCCAATTTAATGGGGTTGTTTTCGATATATTCCCACACAGCACGATATCCTTTATCATTTCGGATTACACGATCAATAAATGATTTTTGCCAAATGGATTGACCGAGCTGCATAGAAACCCACCGTTTCATATGTCCAACAACGGTTGAAACCGTAGGGGCGGCAATTTGCCGCCCGTCCTCATCGGTATTGATAGACAAAATCATATGAATGTGGTCTGGCATAACGCAATATTTATCCACGGACACGGCAGGGTGATGTTTTGGGATTTGCAAAATTGCCGTTTCTACAATGAGACCCACAGGGGATAACGGCGGGCGGCAAGTTGCCGCCCCTACATTCCATAGGATCGGTTTTCTGCCGTCAATGCAAATTGTGATGAAATATGCTCCGGGAGTAGCGTAATCATAATCCGCAATACGAATAGATTTGCGTTGAGGAAGTTCTTTTTTAGCAGAATAAAACACCCTGCAATCCTCCTCCGCATCTGCTTTCCCGATCGTATCCGCAGAAAACAGCCCGTAAAGACTGCCCACCCGGTTCTCGATCACCTCGTATGGATGGCCCAGCCGTTCACCGATGTTGGGGAAACAGCCATTCTTCCGCGCCTGCTTCAGGATCTCCCGACCCTTGTCATTCAGTGCCAGCACCCTGGCATAGGGCGCAGGCTGCCCCATATCTTCCTCGGTCAGACCCAAAAATGCGCACATGACCATCCGATCCAGCCGTGTCCGGGTGTACCGCTTGGATTTCACCGCCCCCAGAATATCCTCCAGCGAAGCTTCCTGCCGGGCAGCGTGCATCAGCTTCCGCCAAAGCCCCTCCGAGCCATAGGGAAGCGCCTGAAATTCCTCATCCGTCATAGTCCGTAATCTGCCGACCATTGCCCGCTCACCGGAAGCGATCGTATGCAAAGCCGCACCCCGGAAGCAGCGCTGTGCGGCCTCCGGTACAAGCGCCTCCCAGCCATCCCCGCTGACCATCAGAGCCCGTACCGCAGTGGCCGATGGATCGTGGGGATCTGCCTGCAGATCGTGATAATCACCCTGACGCAAAATGGGCAGGGGAGTAAGCGGAGAATGTTGCCGTAAGATCGCCTTGCAGTATTCCACCGCCAGTATGTTGTTTGGCTGACTGAGAAGCTCAGCCCCCGCCCCCATTGCCGCCAGCGCCTTTTGACGGGCAGCAGGGAAGGAAAGTCCCTTGTCAAGCTCCAATGCCAGATGCTCCGAAAATTCCGGCTTTAACAGCGCTTGCGCTGTAGCCATCAGCAAAGCGCCATCCGCCGTTTCTGCACCAAAGCAAAGCTGGTGGCAAAAGCCGCTTAAAAGCCGTACACCCTCTGCGGCAAAGCCTTCAGCGGAGGAAAGTGCAGCAGTAACCGGCAGCTCCAGCACCAGATCCGCCCCGCAAAGCAGAGCCGCCTTTGCCCGCAGACACTTATGGATCATGGCAGGCTGACCCCGCTGAACGAAATTGCCGCTCATGATACACACGATCCCGCCCTCCGGATCTTGGGCGCGCAGAAGGTCCAACTGCTTTTTGTGTCCCAAATGCAGGGGGTTGTATTCGCAAATAATGCCTGTGATCCTCAAATAAACCCACCTCCATGAAAAAAATTCCGCAATAGGGGTTGAGAAAATGAAAAAAATATTATACAATAGACCTAGCTATGGTTATATTACCACAAATGAAAGAAAAAGAAAATATTTAATTTTTGGAGGACGAAGTAATGAATGTATTGGTCATCAATGCCGGCAGCTCTAGCCTTAAGTATCAGTTGATGAACCCCGAGACCGGCGATGTTTCCGCAAAGGGCCTGTGCGAGCGTATCTACATTGACGGTCGCCTGACCCATAAGGTCGGCGACAAGAAGGTGGAGAAGGACATCCCCATGCCCAAC
>CAYLNV010000267.1:0-2067 GCA_964385085.1 uncultured Oscillospiraceae bacterium | reverse complement strand
CTCTGCGTAGGTATCCCAGACAAACTGCTCATCCTCGTTATACAGCAGTGCGTACTGTGCAGCGGTCTTACCGGTGAATTCCTGAGCCATTTCCAGACCCTTCGCCATTTCCTCGTCGCAGGTATCCAGGAAGGGCTCAAACCAGGTATGAGCACAAATAGCGGCCTTGTTCAAGCCAGTCTTGGTCGCACCACCCTGTGCTTCCAGGAAGCTGTCGATGTAGCTGATGCTGCCATCCTCCAGGACCTCGTAGCTTTCGCCCTCGATGCCCCAGTTGGTTACAAACTGACCTTCCTCGGAGTACAGCCAGTCGATGTAGGTGAGGATGTTATCAATGGTCTCTTCGTCGCTGACAGCACTGACCATAAAGCCATAGCTGGCAGGAGCGGCGGCAAAGCTGGTGGAGACCACATCAGTCTCGGTTGCGTGTGTGCCGAAGTTGAAGGGTGCAAAGGCAGCGATCTGATATTCCTCGTTCAGCGCCACACCCTGCGTGGTCAGCTGAGGAATACGGTCGATCTTATCATAGGTGATAAAGGAGGTATCGCTTGCCAGAGCTTCCTGCCAGCCGGCAGTATCGATGGTCATAGAGGAAGCGTGCATCAGACCTTCCTGGGTCATCTCAACGATGAACTCAGCCATTTCCTTATAGGCATTGCTGGTCTGTGCCATATAGTAGTTGCCATCGTCATCCAAAGTAAAGAATGTGCCGTACAGACCGCGGTTCACATGGGCTGCACCGTACAGATGACCCCATGCCTGTGCGCCCTGAATGTTTGTACCGTTCATATTACGCATAACGAAGGGCATGGAATCAGGATACAGCTCCTTCAGCTTCCGCAGAACTGCCACAAATTCCTCCTGGTTGGTGGGGATCTCAATGTTGTTCTTCTCAAAGATATCCTTCCGGTACAGGAACGCACGGGCAGTGCTGTCGCCATCACCGCCAATGGGCAGTGCGTACATTTCTGTTTCGGAGTAAGTATACTTTAACACATTGGCTTCATTTGCAGGATCTTCCAGATATGCCTTCACATTGGGCATCTGATCCATATAGTCCATAAAGTTGATGAACGCGCCGTCCACTCCGTAAGTAGCCCAGTTGGTGTGGGTGTAGTTATTGATGAACATCAGTTCCGGCGGCTTTTTCTCTGCTATCATGGTCTTCACAACGGATTCAAAGGAATCCAGCTCAGTCCAGTTCAGATCGACACCCAGGGTCTTTTCGATGGCGCTGGTTGCATAGCAGTTAGGTGTATCGTAGTCGGAATTGACATTTCTGTAGATATTGATCGTAACGCCGGTCATATCCGGAGTGGTATATGGAGGCTCTGTTGCTTCGGTAGTAGCCTCAGTGTCAGCAGTGGTTTCGTTATCATTGGTTGCGGCAGTGGTCTCATCGGCATTGTCGCCGCAGGCAGCCAGGAAGGTAAAGCAGAGCACCAGAGCCAACAACAGAGCTAATATTTTTTTCAACATAATTTTCCCTCATTTCTTAAAAGTTTTGTTTGTGGTTTCCTGTTATATATTTTCTTGACTTCTATATCCCTTGATATAGAGGTTTTACGAAAGTTTACTTTCGATCGCTCCCTTCTGCTGCAAATTCCTTTCGCGAAGTATCCACATATAACATATTGTCCCGAAGGGAAGAATATGCACACCTGTGTTTCGCGAACAAGTGCATTAACTACAAGAACATATTAGCATAGGCGCGAAAGGATGTCAAACACTATTTTGTTCATTGTGCACTAACACCTACCCGCCTTTTTGCACTATATTCTTCATTTTTAATAACTTTTTCCCGGAAAAGCCCCTGCATTTTCCATCGGATTATAATAATTTTGTCTAATTTGTTGTTTTTTTGCACATTTATCTCTTTTTTACAAATTCTTACTTTGACGGGCTGTAGACCAATGGTCGCCCGTCAGAGCCTCCCTCGCCTAGAGGGAGGGGGACCGCGTCAGCGGTGGAGGGATAATCGCCCGGCAGGGCGATATGCCGCTTTGCGGCATGAATCCCCCAGTCAGAAATCAAAGATTTCTGCCAGCCCCCTTTAGGCAAGGGGGC
>CAYLNV010000266.1:0-2073 GCA_964385085.1 uncultured Oscillospiraceae bacterium | reverse complement strand
TTCTGCCAAGACCGTCGTTGGACCAAACCTGGATACCGCCGGTCTTCTTGGAAGCGGTGGACATACCGCTGTTTTCCGCATCAAGGTAGCCGTGAATATCATGAATGTAAAGATTCTGCAGGGTAATGTTTTCGTAGGTAATAACGTCCTCAGATCCCTCATTGTTATCGCAGGTGATCAGCACACCGCGTCTGTCGCCCTCGGTGGTGACGGAATCGGTGAGCTCCAGATTCTTGACAACGATGTTGCTGCAGTTCTTGATCCGCAGAACACCGGTGCCAGTAAGGCCTTTGCCATCGATGACCGGCTTATCGCCCTCACCGTAGGAAGCCACAACGATGGGATCGTTTTCGCTGCCGCTGACATTCTCAAGGAACAACTGGCCGGTAAACTGGCTGCCTCTTTCCAGATAGATCTGCGTACCGGGGCCGATCTTAAGCTCAGAAAGGGCATCCAGCGAATTGTAGGGATTCTCCACACTGCCGTCGCCGCCATCCGCTGCAGCGGAGGAAATGTAGATCTCCTCATCATATTTTTCAATGAAGTAAGTTACAGCTACTGCGGGGGCGCTGTAGGACGCATTTTCCATAGACGCAAGTCTGATCGTCTGCTGGAAATCAAAGCCCATAATGAGATAACCGTAGGTATCGCCCGCATCGGTGCAGATAAACTGCTCAATATCGGTGTAAGGCAAGGTATAGGTAATGTAAGTCTTGTTGTCAACCTGTCCCACAGATACGATATCGGCAACTTCTGTGGCAGGAGCTTCCTTTTTCAGGAATACGCAGTTTTCATTTCCGGAATAGCGATAAAGCTTGGTGTACTCTCCATCCTTAACGCTTGTCCAGGTAACAGCGGTAAAATCAACATCACTTGCGCCTTCACCGGGAAGGAAGCCGTAAATGCTGTAGCTGGCATCTGCCAGCAGGTCTTTGCCAACAGGAACACCGAAGGTAAAGCTGACGGTTGCGAATTTCTTGTTTTCTGCCAGACCCTCAGACTCCAGCACATCGGAAAGGTCAAACTTGAACAAGGGTCTGTAATTGCTGCTGTTGTTTGCATTCAGCTCGGTTTTATCCGCATAATTTGTTTCCTTAGCAGCCGTATTATTGGCAGAAACATAGGTGTCCTGCACGATCACACCGCCGATGGTAATTTCGCTCATCAGGGATTTTGCCACTTCCCAGGCCTGCAAATGGTAGCCATACATAGCAGCAAGCAGCGCCTTTAATGCATCAGACGCAGAATCATCCTGTGCCATTCTGACAATATAGTGCATGGGGCTATATGTAACGGTCAGGCTGGAAGTACCGTCAGAAACAGTAAGTGCCACATCTTCATCATAGCATTGCGGATCAATTCCGTTGACCTCTACATAGTATCGTGTGCCATCAGGAACTGCCTCATACTGTGTTTCGCCAACAGTAAAGGTATAGCCGTTTACGCCATTGGGTGCTTTGAAATAGAAGCGGATTCCAATTTTATTCCGGAACAAAAGGGAAGCTCCATAGGAAGAAATACCTGCAACATAACCATCTATTGCAAACTCCTTTTCCTCAGAGGGAACTACAGCCTGTTCTGTCAGCTCATGACCCGCATCGGCAAGAGCATCTGCATTGTAATCAAAATACAACTGCGCTTTCGCACCGTAGTTCAACATATGCAGCACGAGCTCGTGGTACTGGCTCATGTCGTCGCTTTGCAGCACAGTATCCGCATACTGCGCCACAGTATAATTGCTGTTTACCACCTCTGCGCCGTTGGTGAGAATGACAATGTTAATATTGTCCGTCATTTGTGCTGCGGCTATGTTTGCGCTTACAACATAATAGCCGTCGCTCACTTCGAGCTGGGAGGCGCTGTAGGAAACAGATTCACCGCTTCCTACCGTTACCTGGATCTGCGTATTGCTGCTGTCCGGAATGGTCAGGTAGAAGTTTGCGCGCAGATCGTCGGTCAGTGCCACATCCCACCGTTCCACCCTTGCGGACTCAGCTACGCTCTCCTCCGCCCAAACGCTGCAGGGCACTGCGCCAAGCACCATGACCAGTGCCAGAAGCACCGCCACCATAC
>CAYLNV010000265.1:0-2087 GCA_964385085.1 uncultured Oscillospiraceae bacterium | reverse complement strand
CCTCCCCTTACACAGGGGAGGCTCTGAGGCGGTGCAACACACCGTCAAACAGAAAATTGATAAAATGAGGGAGGCAGCTTGATTTTTGAGCTGCCTCCCAAACCTTTTCGTTCACATTGGAAAAATATGCGTTATTTTGCAGCCCCACCGCAAAACTGAAACTTAGCGAAAACCGGAATATTGCGTGCCGGGGACAGGGGTGATCCCTCTGGCCTGTGCCAATTGGGAAACGGTAACAAACCGAAACCCTTGGGCGATCAGCTCATCTACAATGACCAGCGCTGCCTCTACGGAGCTTGTGGACATATCGTGCAGCAGGATGATGTCTCCGTCCTGCACATGGTCCAGCACCTCTTTTTCAATGGCAGCAGCATCATTGGTAGCCCAATCCCGGGGGTCAACGGACCAGTGGATCAGGGCAAGCCCCAGGATCCCGGCGGTAGCTTGGGTGCATTTGCTGCAGGTGCCGCCGGGACAGCGAAGAAGGGTGGCTTCACATCCGTCTGGCAGCAGGGAAGCGGATCGTTCAAGTTCTGCGATCATGTCAGCCTGAGACATATTCTGCATAGGCTTATGACTGTATCCGTGCAGACCGATCTCATGCCCCTCCTGATAGATCCGGTCAGTTAGCTCCGGGTCCTGCTCCATGCGGTAGCCGCACAGGAAAAAGGTCGCCTTTGTATCCCGCTCAGAAAGACCCTCCAGAAGCTTTCGGGTAAACCGCCCGGAAGGGCCATCGTCAAAGGTCAGCGCCACCAGCTTTTCTTCCTGGGTGCCCCGGACAGGAATACACAGGATGCTCAGGCATACAATAATTGCAAGAAACCGTTTCAAGGCGCTCACTCCTTTGACAAGATCCTATGGCTACTATGCCCCGAAACAGCCAATAAAATCAAAGGAGAAAAATTCCTGTTTTGTAATAAATTTTAGAAAAAATTTCCACAAACCTATTGACAAATCGAGGAGACAGGGCTATGATATACAACGGAGTTAGCCAAGGCTAATCGACTTTGACCATTGGTAACAGAAATCAGGTGATGATATGGACTTGACCAAAGCACAGGAAGGAAAAGAATATATTATCGAACGGATCGAGACAGACGATGAGGAGCTGAACAGCTTCTTGTTCTCTCTGGGCTGCTACAGCGGCGAGCCGATCACGGTCGTTGCCCACCGAAAGGGAGGCTGCACCGTCTCCATCAAGGATGCGCGTTATAACATTGACGATCAATTGGCCCGGGCCATTATTGTATTTTAACCGCGGAAACGGGAAAAACACAACCGCGGTTTTTCCTTGGACTGGGAGTTAGCAATACCTAACTACTTATTTTGTATTTCTCGGCGTAGGCTGTTAAGTAACCAAAAACAAACAGGAGGAAACCAATTATGAGAATTGCTTTTGCAGGCAATCCCAACAGCGGCAAGACCACCATGTATAATGCCCTGACCGGACGGAACGAGAAGGTTGGCAACTGGGCGGGTGTTACCGTTGACCGGAAGGAAGCGCCGATCAAAAAGGCATATGCCGGTGATCTGGAGCTGATCGCTGTGGACCTTCCCGGTGCTTATTCCATGTCTCCCTTCACATCCGAAGAGAGTATTACCAGTTCTTATGTGAAGAACGAAGCGCCCGATGTGATCATCAACATCGTGGATGCCACCAATCTGAGCCGGTCCTTGTTCTTTACCACTCAGCTTCTGGAGCTTGGTGTGCCGATGGTAGTGGCGCTGAACAAGGCGGATATCAATGAGAAGAAGCAGACCGAGATCAATACAGTTCTTCTCAGCGAGAAGCTTGGCTGCCCGGTGGTGGAGACAGTCTCTACCCAATCCGAGGGTCTGAAGGAGCTGGTGGCTGCTGCCGCGGCCCTGAACGGCAAGGAGCAGACCGCACCCTATGACCAGGGGATCATTGACCTGACCAATAAAAAGGCAGTGGAGGAGGCAGACCGGAAGCGCTTTGCCTTTGTCAACAAGATCGTTTCCAAGGTGGAGACCCGCAAGGTCCTGACCAAGGATAAGAACGCACAGGACAAGATCGACGCAGTTCTCACCAATCCTGTTGCCGGCCTGATCATTTTTGCCGG
>CAYLNV010000264.1:0-2088 GCA_964385085.1 uncultured Oscillospiraceae bacterium | reverse complement strand
GCCGGAGGTCATAGGACCGCTGGCTACACCACCGGAGTCAAAGGCGATGGCCGTATAAACCGGTGGGACAAACAGCGACAATGCCAGAGAAATAAAATAACCGGGAATGATATAGTATGTCAGGGAGAAGTCAAAAATGATCCGCACCACGCTAAGGGCAATGGCCGCACCCACACCGATGCACAGTCCGATCATCATAGACCGCTTGGTTACATAGCCGCCTGTTACTTCCTCGACCTGACTGTTCAGCACATGGATGGCAGGCTCTGCCAGAACCACCAGGATACCCATAACAAGGCCAAGGCCAACCAGCAGCCAGCGGTTCATCTGAGACAGTTCATAGCCCAGCTTATAGCCGATGGGCATAAAGCCCACATTGACACCGGTCAAAAACAGCACAAGGCCGGCATAGGTAAACAGCACTCCAACACCGATCTTCAGCAACTGGCGCTTGGGCAGCTTCAGGAAAAACACCTGACACAGCAGGAAGAAAATCACGATCAGGCCCAGCGCAATAATGACTTCCTTTGCCGTATGGCCCATGGTGTGGAGAAAGCTGCCTAAAATATCACTGCTGACAGTATAATCCGGGACAGCATAGGTCAGATCATTGGTGGAGAAAATGCCCAGCAAAAGCACGGCAAGAATGGGGCCCACGGAGCACAGGGCTACCAGGCCAAAGCTGTTTTCCTGGGATCTTCTGTCGCCCAAAACACTGGAAATACCCACACCCAATGCCATAATAAAGGGCACGGTGATCGGCCCGGTGGTAACACCGCCGGAGTCGAAGGCCATAGGCAGCAGATCAAGATTATCATTGACTGCCAGCAACAGTGCCAAGGCAAACAGGAGCATATAGAAAAGCATTAAAATGCTTCCCAGCCGCTGTCGAAATACGATACGCAAGATCGCGATCATCAAAAATGCACCGACACCGATGCCCACTGCATAGATCAGCACAGTGCCGTTCATGACCGCGCTGACCTGATTGGCCAGGACCTGCAGATCAGGCTCTGCAACGGTGATCAGCATACCAAGAACAAAGCACACGCTGAGCAGCAGCCACAGTTTTTTCTGCCGGGATAGACCAGCACCTACATGGGTGCCCATTGGGGTCATAGCAAGATCCGCGCCCATATTAAACAGGCCGATACCAACCACCAGCAGAACTGCACCGATCGTAAAGGTGATCAGCTCTGCCTGAGAAAAGTCGAACCAGGGAAGCAATGCCATAAGATATACGATCAGCGTGATCGGTAGTGCGGACAGCAGTGCCTCTGTAATCTTACTGCGCAACTCACTCACTGTGCATCACCTGCCTTTCTTTCAAAATATCAGTTATTTAGATTATAGCAGATAACCGGCTTATTTCCAACCCCTAAAAGTTAAGTAAACGTAAATTTTCCGTATATATTTCCCTTGGGCACGCAAAAAAGGCGCGCTGCAAAATTGCAGCGCGCCTCAATTGTTGTTTGATCGCTAAGGATTACTCGAAGATCTCGGTAACAACACCGGAACCAACAGTACGGCCACCCTCACGGATAGCGAAACGCAGGCCCTTCTCGATAGCGATGGGGGTGATCAGCTCAACATTCATATCAATGTTGTCGCCGGGCATGCACATCTCAACGCCCTCGGGCAGGGAGATGATACCGGTAACGTCAGTGGTACGGAAGTAGAACTGAGGACGGTAGTTGTTGAAGAAGGGAGTATGACGGCCGCCTTCTTCCTTGGACAGGACGTAAACCTGGCCAACGAACTTAGTCAGGGGGTTGATGGAGCCGGGCTTGCAGAGAACCTGGCCTCTCTCGATCTCCTTCTTGTCAACACCACGCAGCAGAGCACCGATGTTATCACCAGCTTCTGCGTAGTCCAGCAGCTTGTGGAACATTTCGATGTCGGTAACAACAGTTTCCTTCTTCTCTTCCTGCAGGCCGACGATCTCGACCTTATCGTTCTTGTTGATCTGGCCACGCTCAACACGACCGGTAGCAACAGTACCACGGCCGGAGATGGTGAACACGTCCTCAACGGGCATCAGGAAGGGCTGGTCAGCCTTACGGTCGGGAGTGGGGATATAGGAGTCAA
>CAYLNV010000263.1:0-2103 GCA_964385085.1 uncultured Oscillospiraceae bacterium | reverse complement strand
GTGCGGTTGTTTATGCCCCAGCCCTTCATCCGCTCCACCGTGTAACCAAGCTGTTTCAGCTTGGCCTGTTCCTGTTCGTACTTTTTTAGCTGCAGATCGAAGCGCGCCTGCTTTTCGTCGATGTAGAACGAATAGTTACCGGAATAAAACTCTGCGTGGCCGTCCACGATCTCAATGACGCGCTGTGCCACCCGGTCCAGAAAATACCGGTCGTGGGAGATCGTCAGGACTGTGCCCTTAAAGCTGGTAATATATCCCTCCAGCCACTCAACGCTGCGCAGGTCCAGATGGTTGGTAGGCTCATCCAGCAGCAGGATATCTGTTTTCTCCAATAATAACCGCGCAAGGTTCACTCTTGTTTTCTCGCCGCCGGACAGGGTGTCAAAGGTCTGGCTTCGCTGGTCAGTCAAAATACCCAGACCGTTGCAGATCTTATCTACCTCCACATCCATTTCGTATCCGCCGCCGGCCTGAAAGCGATTGCACAGCGTATCATATTCCCGCAGCAGCTCTCTGCTGCTATCCCGGGCCATTTCCTGCTCCAAGGCTTCCATTTTCCGCTTGGTGGCTGTCAGCTCCCGGAAGGCAGAACGCAGAACATCCTCTACAGTATAGCCTGCGGGGAATCTGGGGATCTGTGAGATCAGACCCAGCTTTTTATGGGGATCCACAAAAACCTTACCGCTGTCAAAGCCGATCTGACCGGTCAGGATATTGAAGATGGTGGTCTTTCCGCAGCCGTTACGGCCAAGGATCGCGACCCGTTCTCCCTCCCGGACCTCGAAGCTCAGATCCTCCAGCAGGTTTTCGCCAATGATAAATGATTTTGTTAGATCTTTTACCTGTATATCGATCATTCGGTTTCTCCAACTACAATTCTTGCAGTATCTTTTCTAATTCCTTCATGGTATATAGCAGATTCAGTGCCTGGAGCAATCCATTGGAAGACATATGCTCCGGAAGCTCCAGTTTTTTCAGCAGGGCCAGCCGCTTGTAGCTGCTGTCCTTGCCGCCGGACAGCCCCAGGTCCACCAGATCCTGCTTCGTGATCCGGGCAGGTCGTGCATCCTGCGTCTGCCCTTCTATGGTCGCACCGGCTCTGCGCAGACAGGAGATAATGACCTCCGGGGTCATTCCCTCCACCCCCAGCTTTCCTTCCTTGCCGGGAGCAGCTTTCCGCTTCTCCTTGCCGGGAAGATCGGGAATGTATGCGTGCTTCAGATACTGCGGTTCAATAGCCCCTTTAAGAAAATTGCGGATCACAAAGCCTGCACCGTCAGAATCGGTAAATACGATCAATCCGCGCTTTTTTGCTACTTTTCGCAGCAGTTCCAACTGCTGCTTGTCCTTGAATACACCAAATCCGGAGGTTTCCAGAATGGGCGCATCCACCACCTGAGAAAGGGTGTTTTTATCGTAGCGGCCCTCCACCACGATGGCTTCCCGGATCTTAACCATGCTTAGCCTCCTGCGCAAGCTCCAAAATAAGCATTTCCAGCAGTCGCTCAGGCTCGTCGAAAGAGGTCTTGATCTTTCGGTCTGTTTCCAGTATCAGCTCTGCTGTCCGGGCATAGAATCGAGCAGAAAAGCGTCCTGCGGCAGCAATGGTCTTTCTGGCAGGATAATCCTTCAGACCCGTCAGGCGCATCAGATCAGACGCGTTCTTGCCCCCATCCAGCAAGGTCCGGGCCGTACCCAGCCGACGGAAATGACCGCCGATCGTTCCCAGGATGACCGGAGGCTCTTGCTGCATCTTCAGAAGCTGGCGCAGCTTCACCAGGGCCTGTCCGTAATTGCCCTGACCCAGAAGGTCAGCCATCTGGAACACCACCGCATCCAGCACCGGCTCTACCACTGCATCGATATCCGCCCGGCAGATGGTGTCTGCTCCGGAATAGGCGCAGATCTTGGAGATCTCGCTGCTCAGGGCGGTCATGGTGCCGTCGGTAATGTCAATGAGATATGCGCAAAGCTCTTGGGGGATCCGCTTTCCCGCTGCCATAAAATGCCGGGAGATCCATGCGATCAGATCCCGCTGATCCTGCTTCACAAAATCTACGACCAGCGCTTGCTTTTCGATCGCGTCCCACAGCTTTTTCAGCC
>CAYLNV010000262.1:0-2127 GCA_964385085.1 uncultured Oscillospiraceae bacterium | reverse complement strand
GCGAACATTATCTTCGGTGCTACCTGGGACGAGAACTTTGAAGATGAGATGCGTGTTACCGTTATCGCCACCGGCTTTGAGCAGAAGGTGGAGGTTAACGAGGCTGGTGCTGCCGGCAGCAGCGCAAAGGGCTCTGATGATATTGACGAGATCTTCAGCATCTTCAACCGCTAATTGAAATCATGCGGCATCCCGGACCTTTCGTCCGGGATGCTTTTTTGCGAGGAAGGATTATGGATGCTTACCGTGCTTTGGCAAACAGCTATGACCGGCTGACAAACGATGTGGACTATGAAGCCACTGTGGATTTCTATTGGCAAATATTGAAAGAGGAAGGACTTGAGCCCCGCACGGCTGTGGACCTTGCCTGCGGCACGGGCTCTGTGGCCTTGCTGCTGGCAAAAAAAGGCTTGCAGGTGATCGGTGCAGACCTGTCGGAGGATATGCTCTGTGCGGCCAGTCTAAAGGCGCAGGATATGGAAAACCCGCCCTTGTTCGTGTGCCAGCCTCTTCAAAAGCTTCGGCTTCCCAGAGGTGTGGATCTGGCAGTCTGCGCGCTGGACAGCCTGGATTATATTACAGACCCGGCTGACTGTCAGGAAGCGATCCGCCGCATTTACCGTGCATTAAACCCCGGTGGCTGCTTTATCTTTGATGTAAACACCCCGGAAAAGCTGCGGGCAATGGATGGGCAGGTGTTTCTGGATGAGGATGAGGATGTGTACTGTGTCTGGCGGGGAGAATTTGACGAAGCCACAAATATCTGCTCCTACGGCATGGACCTGTTCCAGCGCCATGGGGATGTATGGATGCGGAGCTTTGAGGAGCACCGGGAATATGCATACACAGCGGAGCAATTGACCGATTATCTGCGTCAAGCGGGCTTTACACATATTGAAGTGTATGGCGACCGGCGCATGGCATCCCCCGAGCCGGGCGAGCAGAGGATCTATTTAAAAGCAAGAAAGGGAATCATAAAATGAAGGATTATTTAGTGCGCGGCATGACGATGGACGGCTTTGTAAAGGCTGTTGCCATTCGCTCCACTGAGCTAGTAAGCCGTGGCGCACGGATACAGGGAACGACCCCCAATGCCACCGCAGCCTTTGGCCGGGCGCTGACAGCCGCTTCCATGATGGGCAATATGCAGAAGGTGGAAAAGGGCTCTATGACCTTGCAGATCAAGGGCGGCGGCCCGATCGGCAGCATCGTTTGCGTGTCTGACCCGGAGGGCAATGTCCGTGGCTATGTAACAGAACCCAATGTGCCGTTGGTGGAGAAATATCCCGGCAAGCTGGATGTTGGGGCAACGGTCGGCACAAGCGGTACACTGACGGTGATCCGGGATCTGCAAATGAAAGAGCCTTATGTCGGCTCTGTGGAGCTGGTCTCCGGTGAGATCGGAGATGATGTAACGGTGTACTTTGCCCAAAGCGAGCAGACGCCTACGGCCTGTGCTCTGGGTGTGCTGGTGGATACAGACCAGAGCGTAAAGGTAGCCGGCGGCTATCTTCTGCAGCTTCTGCCCGGCGCGCCGGATGAAGTGATCGATAAGCTGGAGCAGGGCATCCAGCGGGCCGGTGCAGTTACTGCAATGCTGGAGCAGGGAATGACCCCGGAGGATATTCTGGGCCAGGTCTGCGGTGATTTGGGCATCGTATTCAAGGAGACCACTGAGGTGTCTTATAAATGCTATTGCAGCAGAGAACGGGTTACAGCGGCCCTGATCAGCCTGGGTAAAGAGGAGCTGACCGAGATCCGCTCTGAGGGAAGATCCTTCCCGGTAGAATGTCAGTTCTGTGATGAGGTATATCACTTTACACCGGAAGATTTGGGCGAAATCTTAGAAAAGCTTTGAAAATGGCGGGAAATCAAGGGGTTTTTTCACCAGAAAATTCTTGCAAAAAAATAGAAAAAAACCCTTGACAAAACAGAAGCTTCCCTGTATAATAAAGACCGTCGCTGATGTGCGGAGCACAAAGCGATTGGCCGAGGGGAGCATAGCTCAGCTGGGAGAGCACATGCCTTACAAGCATGGGGTCACAGGTTCGAGCCCTGTTGTTCCCACCAATATCTGGCCCGGTGGTGCAGTCGGTTAGCACGCCAGCCTGTCACGCTGGAGGTCGA
>CAYLNV010000261.1:0-2128 GCA_964385085.1 uncultured Oscillospiraceae bacterium | reverse complement strand
CAAGAACAGAAACAGATATTACCCTAAATAACTTTGCTTACTTCCCCAGCGACACACCAGCGGAGATTTTTGAGCTACTCTCCCAGGAAAGCATGGATGCAGCTCAGGAAGCTATGGAGAACATTTACTTCAACTACGCTGGAGATATTAAAGTTACATATATGGGCGCACTTCTCTATTATGCTGATGAACATTCCGATACCGAATGGGAGCATAATCTTAATAACCAGATAGTTTTTATTTATCATATCGACAACGGCATTTATCCTGGTGGCTGGTATAATTACTTGGCACCTGACTGTGATGCCTATGTGGGATATGCGGATAATGAGGATGGCACAAACACAAAAATGACCATTGGAAAGGGTGCTGTTCCGTTGTTTACCAATGCAGTATATCGTCATGCAATTGTGCAGTCCTTTGTATTGCCTGGCGAGGTAGAGGTGGCGCAACACTTTGTATACAACGATTTGTACTATGCTGGATTCCAAACGCTGGAGGATTGCATAAAGTCAATGGAATATCTTGTAATCACCCACGAGGAAGATGTTTACGGCAATGTGTTGGAAAAGAATTATAACCACCTGATCGCAACAGACGAGCTTAAGCAGTATGTAAAAGAATACTAAAACAGAGAGCGCAGTGCAAGCCAGAAACTCCTGAGGTGCATATAGAAAGGGACTGTAAAGAAACGCATACTTTTCCGAGATAAAAAACAATTTTGGGAGGTAGCTCAAGCTGACCCTGGTTTCCTCTGTTTCCATTGTGGAGGGCGGCGCTCACGATGTAACACTGCGCTCCACAAACGCTGCAAAATAAAAAACACGATGGGCGCGTTGCGTATCATTGCAACGCGCCCTAAAACTATGCAATTGTCTGCATCCTGCGGATGTAGGTGCGTTCAATGAACACCCGCGGGCGGCATAATAGCCGCCCCTACAAATTCTAACGATAGATTTTTGAGTTTTGCAACAGACTTATTCTTATTCGGAAGCCATATCGCTGCCTTCCCCTGGGGGAAGGTGGATTCAAATTCGTCCATACCTGGACGGATTTGAAGACGGATGAGGGCAAAGCATGACCGGCCTGTTTTCCTCATCGAAACTTCGTCGGTAAGATATTCCCTCATCCGACCTCCCTTGCGCTCGGCCACCTTCCCCCGGGGGAAGGCATTGGGAAGCGGTCAGGTGAACAGCTCGTCAATGCCGCCGAAGCGGTAGCCCATGGCTTCCCATTTGGTCAGCAGCTCGTCTAAAATTTCCGCATTGGTGGCAGAAGTGGAATGGAGCAGCACAACCGCACCGTTATGGGTGCGGGGCAGCAGCTTGCTGAAGGCATATTCCGGGGTCGGCTGGGCATCGTTGTTCCAGTCTACATAGGCAAGGCTCCAGAACACGGTCTTATAGCCCAGCGCCTGGGCCATTTCCAGATTTTCCTGACTGTAAATGCCCTGGGGCGGGCGGTAATATTTTGGCATTTCCTTGCCGGTGACGGAAGTAAACAGCGCTTCCAGGTCGGTCAGTTCTTTTTCAAAGGCGGCTTTATCTGACAGCTTGCTCATATCATAGTGGTGCATGGTATGATTGGCCACGATATGGCCCTCGTCTACCATCCGCCGCACTAAGTCCGCATTTTTCTCGATATAATTCCCCACCAGAAAGAACGCTGCCGGCACTTGATGCTGCTTCAGCACATCCAATATTTTCTCGGTGCAGCCGTTTTCGTAGCCGGAATCAAAGGTCAGATACAAAACCTTTTCCCGGGTATTTCCCACATAGGCCGCGTCATATTTTGCAAGCGCCTGAATACTGGCAGGGCCGTGGGGCATTTGGCCCTCGGTGGGAAAGCTCAAGCCCCATGAAGCAGTTTCCAGCACATTTCCGGTAAATTGACTGACAGTTAACGCGATGGCGGCGCAAAGCGCGCCCAGCAGCACAAAAATGTCCTTTTTTCGCATATACGATCCCCTCCTGGGGACAATCTATGCAGCCAACAGGAAGAATATGTGAATGGAAAATTGAAAATTGAAAATTATTGACAAAGTATGATAGATTGCCAAAACTGTCAAATTTTTGTTTGACGGTCTTTTGTATGCACCGCCAAGGCTTCTCCTTGAGGAGAAGCTGTC
>CAYLNV010000260.1:0-2143 GCA_964385085.1 uncultured Oscillospiraceae bacterium | reverse complement strand
AATGCCTATGAGCGTCATGTGATCCATGCGGCCCTGCAGGATACCGATCGGATCACCACCTATTCCGTTGGCACCGAGCCCAACCGCCGTGTTGTGATCGAGTACGTAAGATAATAAAAAAAGAGCTGCCTCTCGGCAGCTCTTTTTAATGCAAATTGCAAAATGCATGTGTCCGCGTCGCGGACGGATCAAAATGTAGGGACACCCCTCCCGGGGTGTCCGCGGACAGCCGAAGACGGCTGTCCCTACGAATGTCTATCGTACCTTCTCCATAATCTTCAATTTTCAACTTTCCATTTTCAATTAAAAAGGAACGGTTTGACCGTTCCTTTTTTCTTATCTCACAAAAGACATACTCAGTGTGGTGCTCCAGTCCTCGCCGGGGGCGAGGATCGCAGCATGGGGCTTTTCCTCCCACTTGCTGCTGCCGTTTTCCGGGGTGGACAGGGTATGCCAGGGCTCGATGCAAACAAAGGGCGGCAGCCTGTCCGGCTTTGCCCACAGCACCACATAGGGGAAATTCCGGACCCCGCAGACCACACCGCGGCCGGTGTCCTTTTCATAAAGGCCCACCGTCCGGGAGCTAAGACCTGTCATCACATAGCTGCCGTCGGAAAAGGTCTTTTCGTTGATCTCCAAATTCCGAATGTTGGTGCCCATATAATAGGACTGGTCCGTTACCAGACCCGCCTTGTTGAAAATGCGGCAAAGGGGTGTTTCCAGACTGTCAAAGCGGATCTCATAGTCGGTGGCTGTATGCGCACTGTCAAAGGGGATCTTAAACGCAGGATGATAGCCGATACCAAAGGAAATGTCCACATCGTCCGTATTTTCCACAGTCAGGGTGTGGTGGATGGTATCTCCCTCCAATGTAAAGGTGGAGACCAGCCGGAAGCGGTAGGGCCATTGCGCCAGGGTCTCTTCATTTTCTGTCAGCTCCAGAACGACGGAATTTTCGTCGCAGGATACCAGCTTATGCTGGATCTTCCGGTCAAAGCCGTGTCCCCGGACATTTTCCGCCACCTGACCTCTGGCTTCCAGCTTTTTATCCTTCAACTGGCTGCAATAGGGAAACAGGATGGGTGCGTGCAGATCCCAGATATCCGGGTCAGCACCCCAGATATGCTCCACACCGTCGCACTTGCGCACCACGCTTTTCGCCTGTGCGCCCTGGGTCGTAACAGTAACCTTCAGCAGTTCATTTTCAATAACAAATTCCATTTCATTCTCCTTTTCTTTCTGCTTTTTACGCAGGAGATCGCCACGTCGCTTCGTTCCCCGCAATGACACGGAGGTGCGGTCGCGCACCGTAGGGTGGGGGCTTGCTCCCGCCCTACATTTACAGCAAGGCTTTTACAGTAAAATAGCCCAGCACCAGCACACCCAGCACGATCCGGTAAATACCAAACACAGAGAAGCTGTGCTTGCGCACATATTCCATCAGAGCCTTGATCACCAGGAAGCTGACCACGAAGGACACGATACAGCCCACGATCAGCACACCGATCTCTGTGCCGGTAGCTTCTGCGCCGGACAGCATAAATTTCAAGATCTTCAACGCACTTGCGCCCAGCATGGTGGGGATGGCAAGGAAGAAGGAGAACTCTGCGCCTGCACTGCGACCCACACCCAGCAGGATCGCCCCCAGAATAGTAGAGCCGGACCGGGATGTGCCGGGGATCAGGCTCAGGCACTGGAAGCAACCGATCAGGATCGCTGTGCGGTAGTCGATGTCGTATACACTTTTCACCTTCAAAGCCTTGCCCTCGTTACGCTTTTCCACAAACAAAAACGCAACACCGTAAACGATCAGGGCAATGGAGACCACCACATAGTTATAAAGGTGGGCATCCATCCAGTCGTCCAGCAGCACACCGATCACCGCCGAGGGGATCACCGCTGCGACCACCTTAAACCAAAGCTGCCAGGTGTCGTTTTTCTGAGATGCCGATTTTTTCGGAGAAAACGGGTTCAGCTTGTGGAAAAACAGCACGATAACTGCTAAAATAGCACCAAGCTGGATCACCACCTCGAACATTTCCATAAAGGCCTCGGAAACATTCAGCTTGATAAATTCATCCAAAAGGATGATATGCCCTGTGGAGGAGACCGGAAGCCATTCCGTAATGCCCTCCACGATGCC
>CAYLNV010000259.1:0-2148 GCA_964385085.1 uncultured Oscillospiraceae bacterium | reverse complement strand
TGCACCGCCAAGGCTTCTCCTTGAGGAGAAGCTGTCAGCGTAGCTGACTGATGAGGTGTAACTGTCTTTCGATTTACCACCTCATCCGTCAAAAATCGGCAAGAAAGTGCCGATTTTTGCCACCTTCTCCTCAAGGAGAAGGCTTTGGGTGGGCGGTTGATTGCTGACTGTCAAATAGAAATTTGGCAATCCGGCTTGCTTCGTTGACTTTTCTTTTGGGAAATGCTAAGATACCGTTATCGGAGGATGATAGTATGCAATACATTTTTATGGTGCTGTTTTGTGCGCTCATTGTAGCCGCGGACCAGATTTCAAAATATTTGGTCGTGGCGAATATTCCGCTTCATGGCCATGTAGATGCCATTGACGGTCTGTTTCACCTGACCTATGTTCAAAACACCGGTGCGGCTTTTTCCTCCTTCGAGGGTATGCGGTGGCTGTTTATTGCGATCTTTATACTGTTTACTCTGTTCCTGATCTGGGAATTTTGGAAAAAAAGCTTTGGCTTTTCCAGGCTGGAGCAGTGGTTTTTGGTGGCAGTTTACGCAGGAGGCCTTGGCAACATGATCGACCGGGTTCGACTGGGATATGTGGTGGACATGATCGATCTGGATTTTATGCAGTTTCCTGTATTTAATGTTGCCGACTGCTTCATCACCTGCGGCTGCATCGCCCTGATCGTACACCTGATCTTTTTTAACAAAGCCTTCTGGAAGGAAGATAAAAAATGATTCTCTATGCTGATATCCCCGGCGAACGGCTGGACGCGTTTTTGGCCCGGTCCGTGGAAAATATGAGCCGCTCCGGAGCGCAAAAGCTTTTAGAAGAGGGCTGCGTTCTGCGGCAGGGCAAGCCGGGCAGGAAAAATGATAAGCTGAATGTGGGTGATGAGATCAGCCTGACCATCCCTGAGCCTAAGGCTGTGGACATTGCGGCAAAGGATATCCCGCTGGACATCGTCTACGAGGACGAGGATGTACTGGTGGTCAACAAGCCCAAGGGTCTTGTGGTCCACCCGGCGGCCGGCCATCAGGATGATACTCTGGTCAACGGCCTTTTGTATGCCATGGGAGATGACCTTTCCGGTATCAACGGGGAGCTGCGCCCGGGCATCGTTCACCGGATCGACAAGGACACCTCGGGTCTGTTGGCAGTGGCGAAAAACGATTTCTCCCACACTATGCTCGCCTCCCAGCTAAAGGATCACTCCATGGCCCGGACTTACGAAGCCATCGTCTGTGGCAGCCTGAAGGAGGATTCCGGCACGGTGGACGCACCCATCGGCCGCCATCCCACAGACCGGAAGAAAATGTGCGTAACTCAGCGCAATTCCCGGGATGCCGTAACCCATTGGGAGGTGATCGCCCGCTACCGGGGCTACACCCATGTGCGCTGCAGGCTGGAGACCGGACGGACCCACCAGATCCGGGTGCATATGGCCCACATTGGCCACCCCATTCTGGGTGATACGGTCTACGGACACAAAAAGCCGGAGCTGGGCCAAAGCAGTCAGTGCCTCCATGCAGGTGTTCTGTGCTTCCGGCATCCCCGGGATCTGCGGCCGGTAATGGTGGCAGCACCCCTGCCGGAATATTTCCAGGAAGTGCTGGAAAAGCTGAAAAAAATCAGTAATAGATAGACCAATGGACCGGCCGATCGGCCGGTCCATTCATTGTTTCAGAGTGGGGATGGCACAGACCGTCCCCTGTGCTATTCGGCGGCAAGCGAGCTGGCAAAGAAACGGGGAATACATACAAAACCGTAACCGATGTGGCATACAAGTAATGCGTCCCAACTTGGGACGCATTAACTATTCAATCATCTTCCAGTAGCTTTGAGGGAGGAATACCCAGAACATCTGCCATTTTGAACAGTGTTTCCAACGAAACACCTCTCACGGTTCCTGTGCCTTCCACCTGCGACATAAAGTTGACGCTTTTGCCGATCTTTTCTGCAAAGACCTCTTGCGTATATCCAGCCTTTTTGCGGTAGTAGGCAATCTTCAAGCCCATTGTGATATATTTTTCAGAATACTCGGTTCGCATAAGTTCCACCTCCCATTAATATGCTACCAAGTAGTCTGACAGATTATAACTAAATAAAAGTACCGAAACCTTTACTTTAAGTCAAGAAATATATATAATAAGG
>CAYLNV010000258.1:0-2165 GCA_964385085.1 uncultured Oscillospiraceae bacterium | reverse complement strand
TGTGTATAGACATCAGGTGGTTTTTCCGATACAATAAAAGCAGAATAAACAAAAAATGGAGGTCTATAACAATGAAACGGAAAATTTATACCACCAATGAAGAATTCCATGAGCAAAATCAGGCGCTGCATACAGGTCTGCCCTTTAGCGAGGACCTGTCTGTTCTGGCACAGCCCCTGACTGTGGGCGCACATACAATTCCCAACCGCATGGCCTGTCAGGCTATGGAGGGCTGCGATGGCACTGCCACCGGTGAGCCCGGTGAGCTGACCATGCGCCGCTATGGCCGCTTTGCCAGAGGCGGTGCGGGCCTTCTGTGGTTCGAGGCCACCGCTGTGCTGGAGGAAGGCCGTGCCAACCCCCGTCAGCTTTACATCACTCCCGACAATGTGGACACATTCAAGTCCGCTGTGGAACAGATCAAGGAAGAGGGCATCAAGGCAAACGGCAAAGAGCCTGTGATCATTATGCAGGCCACCCATTCCGGCCGTTACAGCAAGCCTCAGGGCAAGCCCGCACCCCTGATCGCTTACAACAACCCCATTTTTGAAGGGGAAACTCCCATTGATCCTTCCCGGATCGTTACCGACGATTATCTGGATCTGGTGAAGGAGAAGCTGGTGGAGGGCGCGCGCCTGGCTGAAAAGGCAGGCTTTGACGGTGTGGATATCAAGTGCTGCCACCGTTACCTGAACTCTGAGCTGCTGTCTGCTTTTAACCGTCCCGGCCGCTACGGCGGAAGTCTGGAAAACCGCACAAGACTGCTGCGGGAAAGCGTACAGGGCGCACTGGAAAGCTGCGGCAAGGATTTCCTTGTTTCCTCCCGGCTGAATGTGTATGACGGCTTCCCCAGACCCTATGGCTTTGGTGTGGGCGAGAGCGGCATCGATTTTGACCCCACTGAGCCTGTTTGGCTGCTGGAGCAGCTACGGGATTACGGTGTGAAAATGCTGAATATCACCATGGGCAACCCCTACTTCAACCCCCATGTGAACCGCCCCTTTGCGCTGGGCGGCTATACCCCCGAGGAGCATCCGCTGTGCGGTGTTGCCCGGGTGCTGCTGGGTACAGCGCAGCTTAAGAAGGCTGTTCCTGAAATGAAGATCCTGTGCTCTGCCCTTAGCTATCTGGGTGTGGCAGCGCCCCATGTAACCGCTGCACTGATCCAGGAGGGCAGCATCGATCTGGCTGGCTTCGGCAGACAGACCTTTGCATACCCCAACTTTGCCAACGATATTTTGCAGGGCGGCATGAAGAAGGAAAATCTGTGTATCTGCTGCTCCAAGTGTACGGAGGTCATGCGTGCAGGCAGCACACCCGGCTGTGTGATCCGGGATAAGGAAATTTATCTGCCCCTGCACCAGCAGTTCTGTGGAGGTAAGAAGTAATGAAAAAAGTTGCCCTTGTAACCGGTGTTGCCAGCGGTATCGGTCTGGCCTGCGCCAGGAAGCTGCTGGAAAGCGGCATCGCTGTGGTTGGTATGTCCCGCCGCGCCCAGATGGCGGAGACCCTGGACGGAGATTTTACTTATGTTGCCGGTGATGTGAGCAGCACAGAGGACAGAAACAAATTTGTAGATGCTGCCCTTGAAAAATTTGGCCGTGTGGATATTCTGGTCAATGTGGCAGGTGTTGCCCCCAAGGTCCGTGCGGACCTGCTGGAAATGACCGAGGAAAGCTATGACTATGTCATGGGGATCAACACCAAGGGAACGCTGTTCTTGACCCAGCGGGTAGCCAATGAAATGGTGAAGGCTGGGATCAAGGGTTCTATCGTGAACATTTCCTCCATGTCCGCCTACACCAGCTCTGTCAACCGGGGCGAATACTGCATCTCCAAGGCCGGTGCGTCCATGATCACCACCTTGTTTGCAGACCGTCTGGCAGAGTATGGCATCGTTGTTAATGAGGTCCGCCCCGGCATTATTGCCACCGACATGACCTCCAAGGTCCAGGGCAAATACGATGCTCTTATCGAGGGCGGCCTGCTGCCCATCAAGCGCTGGGGCACACCTGAGGACATCGCCAGTGCTGTGTATGCCCTGTGCGACGGCTCTCTTCCCTATATGACCGGTCAGTCCATCAATATTGACGGCGGCTTCCATATTCGCCGCCTGTGAGAGGCATTATGAAAGATTATCAGATCATTTCCGTAGATGCGCTGGT
>CAYLNV010000257.1:0-2179 GCA_964385085.1 uncultured Oscillospiraceae bacterium | reverse complement strand
TCAATGCAAGACGGGCGTTCCATGGCCTGACCTATGAGGAGTATGAAACCATCAAAGAGCGTCGCCTGGGCTAAGGGCAAATAAACGGAGGTAAGCAAAATGAATATTTTATCTATTGGCAACAGCTATTCTATGGATGCCCAGCGGTATCTGCACCAGATCGCAGAGGCAGACGGTGTGGAGCTGAACAACTACAATCTGTATATCGGCGGCTGCTCCCTTGCCCGCCATCACCGGAATATGCTCAGCGAAAAGCCGGCATACGGTCTGGGGATGCATGGTCAGGATGTGGGCTTCCCGGTCTCCTTGAAGGAAGCCCTTCTGAACCGGGAATGGGATGTGGTTACGGTCCAGCAGGCAAGCCACTTCTCTGTGGACTACAATACATACCAGCCCTACCTGCATAAGCTGGTGGAGTATGTACGCGATTGCGTACCCCAGGCTAAGATCTACATCCAGCAGACCTGGGCATATGAGCAGGACAGCCCCCGGCTGAATGAGAGAATGGGATACACTGACCATAAGGATATGTTTAACGACCTGAAAAAGGCATACGATCAGGCGGCAGAGGACGAGAAGCTGGATGGCATCATCCCCTCCGGCGCAGTGTTCCAGGCGCTGCTGGCAAACGGCATTGAAAAGATCCATCGGGATACCTTCCATGCAAGCCTTGGCCTTGGCAGATATGCATTGGGCCTGATCTGGTACAAGGTCCTGACCGGAAATGACATTCAGAATAATACCTTTGATAAATTTGACGAGGAAGTTACCCCGGTGCAGGTCGCCCTGGCAAAGAAGTGCGTAGAAGAAGTCTACAAAAAGTACTACAAGTAAAAATGAAAAAGCAAAAATTCTGCGATAGAATCTGTAAGGGCGACGATTCGTCGCCCTATCTCCGCAGGATGCAGACAATTGCATAGCTTTAGGGCGCGTTGCATCATTTTGCAACGCGCCCAATTTGTGTATATTACAGGTTTTTTATTTTCATTTTCCGGGCGATCATGGTCAGTACCAGCAGGATCACATACAGACAGCCGATGGTGATGAAAATAGCCGACCAGCCGAATTTTTCCTGCACAAAGCCAAAGACCGATGCCTGAATGGCCGCGCCCATATACACGGCCCAGTCCAGCACACCTACCACGGTGGAGGACAGTGCCCGTCCGCCCATGTCGCCTGCAATGGCCCAGATCACACCGGTAACCATGCTGAACACACCAACTACGAACAGCATAGCGGTGGCAGGACCTTGGGTCTTGAACATGGGGAAGCAGATCATCCCCGCAAAGGCGATGATAGCAGCCAGGATCAGCATAGGCTCACGCTTGCCCTTGAAGATCTTGTCGGTAATGAAGGGGAAGACAAACATAGCGCAGGCCTGTCCCAAAGGCAGAACGATATAGGTAAACATATCGTCCTTCAATGTCAATCCCAGCTCCTCAGTAAAGTAGGTGGGGACCCAGGTCAAAAGGCCGTAGCGGCCGATGCCGGCAATGGCAGAGATCAGGCAGAACAGCAGGACCTTCGGCTCGCTGAACAGAAGCTTGTAGGGATAGAAGAAGCCCTTTTCTGCAAGATTGGCTTCCATGGCGGCATTGCTGGCATCCAATTCCTTGTTCTGCTCCTCAAAGGCCTTCAGACCCACCTTTTCCGGGTCCTCATGGAAGAAGAAAATAAAGGCGATCAGGATCGCGACCATGGGGATGATGGGGAAACGGAAGCCGGCCCGCCAGGACCACTCAGGGTTCAGGACCAGACACCAGTTGACAGTCAGATAGGTAACCGCCTGGGCCACACCGGAGAAGGCGGTGGCCAGTCCGGTGGCGAAGCCACGCTTGTCCTTGGGCCACCATTTGTTGATCACACCCAGACCGTTGGACCAGACCATTGCCTGGCAGAAGCCGTTGAGACCCCAAAGCACTGCAATGACCCAGAGATTGTTCTGGAAGGAGATCACCACATTCAAAATGGCGGAAGAGATCACACCGAAGATCATCAGCTTCTTATAGCCGAAATAGGAGCCAAGCCGTCCGCTGACAAGCTGACCGAAGGCATAGCACCAGAAAAGAGCGGAAGAAACGACACCGAGCGTGCCCAGATCAGACTGGAATTCCTGCTTCATGAGGGGCAGGACCAAATTGATATTCTGGCGGCCGTTATAGAAGAACAGGTAGGTAAG
>CAYLNV010000256.1:0-2190 GCA_964385085.1 uncultured Oscillospiraceae bacterium | reverse complement strand
GATCGTGGCCTTTCCCGGCGAAACGGAGGAGGAATTTGAAGAAAGTCTCAGCTTCATCCGCAAGTGCGGCTTTGCAGATATGCATATTTTCCCCTATTCCCGCCGGCCGGGAACACCTGCGGACAAAATGCCCGGACAGCACACCAATGCAGTGAAGGAGACGCGAAGCCATCGGGCTATCAAGGTTGCGGAGGAAATGTCCGCCGCCTACCGGCAGAGCCTGATCGGCACACAACTGGCGGTCCTGTTCGAGGAAGCGGACGGCCCGTACGATACCGGTCATGGACCTAATTATATAAGGGTATTTGTGCCCGGCGCAAACCTGCACAATGAAGTCCGAACCGTGCAGATCACCGGCATCTTCAAAGACGGCCTGCTGGGCCGGATAGATCCATAATGATCATATCTCCATTCAGACGGATCATTAAATGCAGAGCGGGAGCGAGCCCCCGCCCTGTCGGATTTTAACTTTCAATTTTCAATTCCGTGAAAAAATAATGACAACCATGAAAAAGTGTGATATACTATACGGAACGATAATGTAAAAAGGAGGGCTTTCCTTTGAAATATTGGCGAGGATATTTGGTGGCCGCTATCGTTGCTGCCTGCTCCTGGGGTCTTAAGACATTTGCCGAAGCCCACAGCGAGCTTGTGGATATGGTCTATCCGTATGTAACCCGGATGATCCAGTCCTATTTGGCCGGCTGGAGCTCTGCGGTAGACTTCTGCGTATGGCAGGTGCTGTTGCTGCTGCTGGTGGTGCTGGTACTGGCCAGCGCTGTGCTGATGTTTGTGTTTAAGTGGAACCCGATCCAGTGGTTTGGCTGGGTAGTGGCGGTCGCGAGCGTCATTGGCCTGCTCAATACAGGCATTTACGGCCTGAATGAATATGCCGGCCCTCTGGCAGAGGATATCCGTCTGGAGGACACAGAATATCAGTATACCGTCAGCGAACTGGAAGCTGCGGCTATCTTCTATCGGGATAAGGCTAACGAGCTGGCAGATCAGGTCAGCCGGGATGAAAACAAGGATGTGGTATATCCTGATTTTTCTGTGCTGAACGAACAGGCGGCAGAGGGCTTTGAGGTGTTGACCTATCAGCGTTATCATGCTGTATTTGCCGGCTCTACGCTTCCGGTCAAGACGCTTGACTGGACCGGCTATTTCACCTCCAAGGGCATCACCGGTGTTACAGTGGCGCTGACCGGCGAAGCCGCAGTCAATCCGGAAACACCCGCGGCCATCATGCCCTATGCGATCAGCCGCGAAATGGCCCGCAGAATGTGCATTGCTACGGATCAGGATGCCGCCCTTGCCGCGTTCCTTGCCTGCGAGGCCAGCTCCTCTGTGGAGTTCCAATATGCAGCTTACCTGATGGCCTATCGTTATTGCTATAGTGCTATGAAGTCTGTGGCAGACGCTTCTCAGCAGTTTTCCCTGATGAATCTGGAAAACGGTGTGAACAGCAATATGCAGCATGATCTGGATGCCTGCTCCGCGTTCTTCGGAAAGAAGGAAAAGCTGAACGGTGATGTCTGCGATCTGCTGGTGGTTTGGCACATTCAGGAGTATGTGCTGCCCTTGCAGCAGGAAGAGGAAGAAGTGCCCTTTGATCCGCTGGATGAGACCCAGGTGGACCTGACCGGTCTTGTGGGTGCATGATGGACATGATGCTACCGACACTTGCGGCCGGTCTTCCCCGGCTGGGACTTTCTCTCACGGAACAAGAACAAAATACCCTGTGCCGGTTCGGTCAGGCTGTGGTGGAGCAGAACAAGGTCATGAACCTGACCGCTATCACCGAGCCGGGGCAGGTTGCAAAGCTTCATTTGCTGGACAGCCTTTCCCTGCTGACCTTAGAGGACCTGCGGGGCAAAAGGATGATCGATGTGGGCTGCGGTGCAGGCTTTCCCGGTGTGCCGGTGAAGATCGCCTGCCCGGAGGTGAAGCTGACCCTGCTGGATTCGCTGGGAAAGCGGATGAACTGGCTGGCTGAAACCTTGCCGAAGCTGGGCATAGAGGCAGAATGTGTTACAGGTCGGGCAGAGGATGAGGTGGCGACCCGCAGAGAGCAGTACGATATCGCCACCAGCCGGGCAGTTGCCAGACTGAATATCCTGCTGGAGCTGACTGCACCTTATGTGAAGGTCGGCGGTAAGGTTTTGGCAATGAAGGGAACGGCGGCACAGG
>CAYLNV010000255.1:0-2196 GCA_964385085.1 uncultured Oscillospiraceae bacterium | reverse complement strand
GAATTTATTTCCCTTTGTCCAGTCGAACTTATCGACTGCGCGGATCAGGCCGGTGTTGCCTTCCTGGATCAGGTCCAGAATGTGCAATCCCCGGCCGGAATATTTCTTGGCAATGGAGACGACCAGTCGGAGGTTGGCTTCTGTCAGCTTGTTCTTGGCACTCTGGTCGCCCTCGGAGACCCGCTTTGCCAGCTCCACTTCTTCTTCCGCGGACAGCAGACGGATCTGACCGATCTCCTTCAGGTACATCCGAACCGGGTCATCCAGATTGTATTCGGCAACCAGATCCACCGGGTCGATCAGCTCTTCCTCCTCCACCTCGCTCAGGTCGATGTCGTCGCCCAGATCGTCAGCAACGGACAGGTCGATATCATCGTCCAGGTCCAGATCCAGATCGGAGGTCAGGATCTGAATGTTCATGGCTTCGAATTGATCGTAGATATCTTCGATCTTTTCCGGGCTCAGGTCCATATCCTCTAACTGGGCATTAAGCTCCGAGGCGCGGATCATGCCGTCCTTGCGGCCCTGTGCGATCAGCTTTTGAAGTACAGCTTGCAGCTCCTCGGGGGTCTTGCCCGCTTTTTTCGCATTACTCATGTAGTTTCCTTCTTTCTTTTTGCGCAGCCGATGCGCCAACCGCCGGCGGTTGCTGACTTGATCATCGGCTGCCCTAAGTATTATTATGAAGTATGGGCTGATTTTGGAATTTTGACAAGGGTTTTGCTTAAAAATTTTTGAAAAAAGAAAGTTTCGGCGGTTTTTGTCGGGGCAATAGTCAGTATTTCCTTAATTTTGCGAAAACATACGGTTTACAACACAGGGAAAATTCGGTATAATTATCAAAGGTGCATTTAGATATAAACAGACAGAGGAGATCTCTATGACAGACCTTTCGAATATTCGTAATTTTTCTATTATTGCCCATATTGACCACGGCAAATCCACCCTGGCGGACCGGCTTTTGGAGGAGTGCGATGCCATCGACCAGCGCATCCGGGCAGAGCAGCTTCTGGACTCCATGGAGCTGGAAAAGGAGCGGGGCATTACCATTAAGGCCACTGCTGCCACCCTGACCTACACCGCTGACGATGGGGAGACCTATGCCCTGAACCTGATCGATACCCCCGGTCATGTGGACTTTAACTATGAGGTCAGCCGGTCCTTGGCTGCCTGTGAAGGCGCTGTGCTGGTGGTGGACGCTTCTCAGGGTGTGGAGGCCCAGACCCTGGCAAATACCTACCTTGCCATTGATGCAGGGCTGGAAGTGCTGCCGGTGATCAATAAGATCGACCTGCCATCTGCCCGCCCCGCAGAGGTAAAAGCGGAGATCGAGGATATTATCGGTATCCCTGCAGAGGATTCTCCGGAAATTTCTGCAAAAAACGGCATTAACATCCATTCCGTTCTGGAAATGATCGTGCGGGATGTACCTGCGCCCGACGGCAACCGGGAAGCGCCCCTGCAGGCGCTGATCTTCGACAGCCAGTATGATTCCTACCGGGGCGTTATCGTTTATGTCCGGGTCAAGGAAGGCACGATCCGGGCAGGTCAGGATATTAAAATGATGGCCACCGGTGCTGTGTATAAGGTAGTGGAAGTGGGAACGATGAGCCCCGGGGGTCTGATCCCTGCAGATGCTCTGGGCGCAGGGGAGGTTGGCTACATCACTGCCTCCATCAAGACTGTGGCGGATACCCAGGTGGGTGATACCATTACCACTGTGGAAGATCCTGCATCCACACCGCTGCCGGGCTACCGGCCGGTACAGCCCATGGTCTATTCCGGTGTGTATCCTGCCGACGGCGCAAAATATCAGGATCTGCGGGAAGCGCTGGAAAAGCTGAAGCTAAACGATGCGTCCATGACCTATGAGCTGGAAAGCTCCATTGCCCTGGGCTTTGGCTTCCGTTGCGGATTCCTGGGCTTGCTGCACATGGAGATCATTCAGGAGCGGCTGGAGCGGGAGTACAATCTGGACCTGATCACCACCGCACCCAATGTTGTCTACCGGGTTACAAAAAATTCCGGGGAGGTTCTCATGGTGGATAACCCCCTGGATTACCCCGACCCCATGGAGATCCAGCTTGCAGAAGAGCCCTTTGTGAAGGTGAATCTGATGGCGCCCCAGGAATATGTGGGCAATATTATGGATCTGGCAACTTCCCGCCGGGGCGAGTTTAAGGACATGGTCTATCT
>CAYLNV010000254.1:0-2216 GCA_964385085.1 uncultured Oscillospiraceae bacterium | reverse complement strand
ACTGGTTTCGCAATGACGTGTGTTTTAGGTAAACTGTTCGATAAACAGAAATTTGTCTGGCTCTGCAATAACAACACTGTTGCATTTTGGAAATACATAGGCTATAATGAAAAAACTGAATTTTTCCAACTTTTGGGGTTGTTTTTTATGAAGAAAATTCGCAATATCGGCATTTTTGCCCATGTAGACGCAGGAAAGACCACCCTGTCGGAGCAGCTTTTGTCCCATGCCGGTGCTATCCGCACTTTAGGAAGCGTTGACTCCGGCACTGCCCACACAGATTTGCTGCCTGTGGAGCGACGGCGGGGCATTTCCGTAAAAGCTACCTGCGTTTGTCTGGAGCATCAGGGTGTACAGATCAATCTGATCGATACACCGGGCCACGCAGATTTTTCTGCTGAGATCGAGCGTTCCTTGTGGGCGCTGGACGGGGCAGTTCTGGTAGTATGCGCTGTGGAGGGTGTGCAGCCTCAGACAGAGGTGCTGTTTGCTGCCATGCAGGAACAGAACATCCCGGTGGTATTTTTTATCAACAAGACCGATCGGATCGGCGCGGATGTACCGGCTGTGGTGCAGCAGATCCGCCATTTGCTTTCTGACAAGGCGGTCCAGCCGGAGGACGAAGACGGAGTCATTGAGCTTTTGTGCGATCAGGACGAAGGCTTCATGGAGCGTTATCTGGAGGGCGAAAGCTTTTCTCCCGAGTACCTGCAGCAGCAGCTTGCTGCTTTGGCGCAAAGGGCGCAGGCTTATCCTGTGCTTTATGGCTCTGCCCTGCATAACGAGGGAGTTATGCCCCTTCTGGATGGCATTGTAAGCTATGTGCCTGCCCCTCTGAAAAAGGGTGCTCTGTGCGGTGTAGTCTTTGCCGCCCAGCAGGATAAGGTGCTGGGTCGCGGTGTATGGATACGGCTCTATGGCGGAACACTGGAAAATCGGGACCCTGTTGACCTGCCTGCAGGAATCGATCCCACCACCGGTGAAGAAAAGAAGGCCCAAAGCAAAGTGGCGCAAATTTTCGGTACAGACGGAAAACCCTGCGGACGGCTGGAAGCAGGAGAAATCGGTCTTGTGTACGGTCTGGGCAAAGTTCCCATCGGACATATTATCGGCAATTCTGAAAATATCCCCAGGAAGGTAGCACCGGGCAGCATGCGCACACCCTTAATTACCGTTCAGGCCATTCCGGAAAAGCCGGAGGATATGCCTGCTCTTCGGCAGGCTTGCGACATTTTGTCCGGAGAAGATCCTTTGCTGCAAACCCGGTACATCAGCACCCTTAATCAGCTTCATTTAAGCGTTATGGGTACGATCCAACTGGAAATTCTGGAAGAAGTACTGCAGACACGGTTTGATCTGAAGGTATCCTTCACACCCCCGGCCATTATCTATCGGGAGACCATTTCTCAGGCAGCCGAAGGCTGGGTGGCTTATACCATGCCCAAGCCCTGCTGGGCAAAGCTTCGTTTTCTGATCGAACCTGCCCCCAGAGGCAGCGGCATTGCTTATTCTTCTGAAGTGCCGGTGCGGGACATTGCTGCCCGGTATCAGCATCAGGTTGCGCAGGCATTGCCCCTTGCCTTAAATCAGGGAAGGCTCGGCTGGAAGGTTACGGATGTGAAGATCACCCTGATCGGCGGTGAGCATCATCTGGAGCACACCCACCCGCTGGACTTTATCGTTGCCACCCCTATGGCCATTCAGGATGGCCTACGAAATGGCGGCAGTACCTTACTAGAGCCCATTCTGGAAGTAAAGTTCCGGCTGCCCGGAGAAAGCGTGGGCAGAGTCATGAGCGATGTGAACAGCATGCGTGGCGAGGTGCTGGACAGCGTCAGCGACGGCGACCGGATGGTCCTGACTGCATTGATCCCCGTCCAGACCAGTCTGGATTATACCACCACCCTTGCCTCCGTAACCGGCGGCAGAGGCTCTATGAGTGCCAGACTTCACGGCTATCGGGAGTGTCCTCTGGAGTTGGGTGCCACCACCCCCAGAAGAAATGTAGATCCTCTGGACAAGGCTAAGCATATCTTAGCCGCCCGCAGTGCCTTAGAGGGCGGAATTTTCAACATCGACTAACAAAACCAAAAGGAGATGTCTCACATCGAGACATCTCCTTTTGCCAAATTTCTGTTTATCGAACAGTTTACCTAAAACGCACGTCATTGCGAAACCAGTCCGCAGACTGGTTGTGGCAATCCGTTCTCCTGTCG
>CAYLNV010000253.1:0-2223 GCA_964385085.1 uncultured Oscillospiraceae bacterium | reverse complement strand
TGCAGCCCATGGCAGGAACAAGCTCCTGCTCCAGGATCCGGATATATGCCTGATAAAGCCCAGCATCCATTCTGCGCCACCGCCTTCTTTTCTTTTTATGTTATTGTTCTTCCAGTAGTCTGGCCAGGGCATCCTGGTGGATCTTCATCAGTTCGTCATAACCGTAAAACAGTTTTACTCTCTCCAGGACCTGATCCCATTCCGACAGATCCCGCTCTCCGCTTACGAACTTATACCACTCTGCGCAGACATAGTTGTACATTCCCGATGCGTAGGTCTTATACATGATCTGCTCGTCTTCCGTAAAGGGCAGGGTGTACTGCTTGGGAGAATTGCCCACAAACGGCTCTGCAATTGTCAGTGCCTGGGCAACATAGGGCTCACAGGCTGCCTTATAGGCTTCAAAATCGGAAATACCGCAGGTCGCCGACGCGGCAAGGGCGGTCGCTGCCCAGCCGCCCTGAGACTCGATAAAGCCTTCCTTAAAGTACTTGCTGCCGTCTTCCCCTACTTCGTAGCTTTCTCCTTTGATGCCCCAACTGGTCATCACTCTGCCTTCGGGAGAATAGAGCCAATCCACATAGGCCAGTGCCTCGCCCATATTTTCCCCGAAGCCGATCATAAAGCAACTGCTTGTAATGCCCTCAGCAAAGGAGGTGGATACCACATCGGTGGTTTCCGCGTAAGAACCCATATTAAAGGGTGCGCCCGCCACCGCCATGAATTCCGGGTCTGCTGCCTGACCGTTTTCGTTCATCAGCGGCAGCCGGTCCACCTTATCGTAGGTAATGAAGGATTTTCCTGTGCTGAACGCATCGTACCAGCCTTCAGTGCCCATCGTCAGGCTGTCCCTGTTCATCAGGCCCTCGTCCATCAGTTCCTTCCAAAACTGTGCCAATTCCTTATAAGGCTGGCTGACCTGGGCCAAATAATAATTTCCATCTGCGCCCAGGGTAAATGCCACACCGCTGTTGAGCGTCTTGTGGGAAGCGCCCCACAGATGCGCATAAAGCTGAGCCGCTTGAATGTTTTTCTTCATGGTACGCATTACAAAGGGCTCAGAGTCGGGATAGAGCTCCTTCAGCTTCCGCAGGGTAGCCACGAACTCCTCCTGATTGGTGGGGAAGGTCAGATCGTGCTTTTCAAAAATATCCTGCCGGTATAGATAGGTATAAATGGCAGCAGAGCCGGTGCCTTGAACGGGTACTGCGTACATTTCCCCCTCGGCATAGGTAAATTTCTCTACCACCGCTGCATTATCCGGGTCTTCCAGATATGCCTTCAAATTAGGCAGGGAATCCAGACAATCGTAAATGTTGACAAAGGCTTCGTACTCGCTTCCGTAAACACCCCAACTACTGTGGGTATAGCCGGTGAGCCAGACAAGATCCGGATTTTCGCCCTGGTTGACCATCTCCCGCACAGTGGCAGACAGGCTATCCGGCTCAATATAGGTAAGATCCAGATTCAGATGCTCCTCCACGATGGTGTCCACATAGCTGCCCTCTGCATCAATGTCAGAATTTGCGGACATATACAGCGTCAGCTTTGCGCCGCCCAGATCCGGAGAAATGTAAGCCACACCGCTTTCCTCCGGCTGTGTATCGCTGCCGCCGCAGCCTGCCAGCAAAGTCAGGCAGCACACCAGTGCCACCAGCAGGGAAATTGCTTTTTTCATGATCAATTCCTCGTTCCTTCAGGATTTGTAGAAATCATACCATTTCCGGCACAAAAATACAAGAGGGTAAATCGCATTTTCAGCGATCCCCTCCCCGCGCCGTCTCGCATCATTCCAGGGGCGGTCATTACCGCCTAATTGACAATGGACAATTAATCTATCGTTAGACTTTGTAGGGGCGGCTATCAGCCGCCCGCGGGCGACCAGTGGTCGCCTCTAAGCCTCCCTCGCCTGGAGGGAGGGCGACATATTGGGGTATTATCCATATAAGCGCAAAAACGAACCCGGGGCATTGCCCCGGGTCCGTCCATTGATAGGAAGGAAAAACTTATTCTTCAAGCAATCTTGCCAGAGCGGAGTCGTGGATCTCCTTCACCTCGTCGTAGTGGTAGCTATCCTTCAGAAGCTGCAGGAAGCTGTCCCACTCAGCAAAGTCCTTCTGACCCAGTGCAAACTTGGACCATTCGCCCTGAGCGGTGGTGTACAAGGTCTCTGCGTAGGTATCCCAGACAAACTGCTCATCCTCGTTATACAGCAGTGCGTAC
>CAYLNV010000252.1:0-2226 GCA_964385085.1 uncultured Oscillospiraceae bacterium | reverse complement strand
GAGCTGGTGGCTCAGAACTATAACCACCCGGCGATCTTCTTCTGGGGCATCTCCAACGAGATCCTCATCGGACCGGACCGTGAGGATCTGCGCCAGAACCTCCGCGACCTGCATGAGCTGGCAAAGTCCATGGACCCCAGCCGTATGACAACCATGGCGCAGGTTACCATGACACCCATGGATTCCGAGCACAATTATATTACGGATGTTCTGTCCTATAACCACTATTTCGGCTGGTATGTGGGCGATGTTCAGGATAACGGTCCTTGGCTGGATGAGTTCCATGCCAAGCATCCTGACCGCTGCCTGGGTGTTTCCGAGTACGGCACTGAGAACATTCTCAAGTGGCACACCGCAGAGCCGGACAACCATGATTACACCGAGGAATATGCAAACTACTACCATCAGGAAATGCTTAAGACCTTCGCTACCCGCCCCTACCTGTGGGCTACCCACCAGTGGAACTGCTTCGACTTTGCGGCAGATGCCCGGAACGAGGGTGGTGTTCAGGGACGGAACAACAAGGGTCTGATCACTTATGACCGTAAGATCAAGAAGGATGCCTTCTATGTTTATAAGGCATGGTGGAATCCCGAACCCATGGTATGGGTCTCCGGCAGCCGGTTCGTCAACCGCGCACCGGGCGAGCGGGATGTGATCGTCTATACCAACTGCGATGAAGTTACCCTGGTGGTAAACGGTCAGGATGCACAGACCAAGAAGGCTGTTGACCATATGGTTGTCTTCGAAAATGCTGTGGTGGATGGCGATAACACCATTACCGCCTATGCAGGCTCTGTGAAGGGCAACAGCATTTCTCTGAAGGGTGTTGCTGAGCATGACTATACCTATGACCTGCCGGAAGGCAATCAGGGCGCAAACTGGTTCAATGACCCCGCTGCCATCGCGGCCCGTAAGGCACTGAAGTACCCCAAGGGCTATTATTCCATCAAGGATAAGGTCGGTGTCCTGATGGGCAATCCCCAGACTGCAGCCATTCTGGGCGGCTTTATGCAGCAGGCTATGGGCAGCATGGGCGGCGACACGATGGGCATGGGCCAGATGAGCGAGGACATGATGAAGATGATGAACATGATGCGTCTGTCTGATATGCTGAAAATGGCTGGCGACAAAGTGCCGATGGAAGCTAAGGTGGCCATCAATGATGCACTGATCCAGATCAAGAAATAATAGATCCTTCACCCCTTCCGGAAAAACCGGAGGGGGTGAACACATTGTTGTGCGGCAATTTACCACGGTCTATGGATAATTGTTTGCGCACCTGGTACACAGAGGGATAAAAATGTAATGCACAGCGCTTTTTGATTGCTTTTATTCCCTTGTTCCGCTATAATAATAGAAAGAAAAGGAAGTGGAACACGCATGAAAGCATGGCAGCATTTTATAACGATCACACACCACCGTTTGCTGGTCCTGGAGGGCTGTTTTCGGGTCGGACTGTATTGGCAGGGTCTTGTTCATGATCTGTCGAAATATTCTCCCACAGAATTCTGGAACGGTGCAAGATTTTATCAAGGCACCCGCAGTCCCAATACCGCTGAGCGTGAATATAAGGGCTACAGCGAAGCCTGGATGCACCATAAGGGCCGCAATCGCCATCATTATGAATACTGGACCGATATGAACCGCCAGACCCGGAATTATGAATCCATCCCCATGCCCCGCAAATACCTGGTGGAAATGGTCATGGACCGTCGGGCGGCCTGTATGACATATCAGGGAAAGGATTATAAGCCCGGCTCTGCCTACGATTACTTTGATAAAAGCCGGGAGAAGGAGCTGATGCACCCCCAGACCCGGGAGGAGCTGTATTATTTGCTGGCAATGCTCCGGGACAGGGGAGAGAAGGAGACCTTTCGGTTTATCCGCCAGGTGGTCTTAAAGGGCAAACCCTTTGTTAAGGATGTATGATTTGGATCCTTGGTGGCATACTACCGTGGGGACAGAAAAAAGTGAGAGAATTGGTAAAATAATGCTTGACTTTTTTCGGAACTTCGGTATAATATAACTCGTCCGTGTGATAGAGGATTAGTGTAACGGTAGCACACCGGACTCTGACTCCGTTTGCGGGGGTTCGAATCCCTCATCCTCTGCCAATAATAAAAGCCACCCTATCGGGTGGCTTTTATTATTGACTCGGATGCGGATTCGAACCATTTTAAATGCAGCCTGCCAGTGGCAGGCTGCTTATCCCCGGCTTGACGG
>CAYLNV010000251.1:0-2227 GCA_964385085.1 uncultured Oscillospiraceae bacterium | reverse complement strand
CTGTAATTTCAATGTCCTCATTGCCGGTATGCCCCGTGTTATGGGTGTAGGCGAAATTCTGGAGGAGTGGACGGCCTGGCGCACCGACTGCGTCAAGCGCCGCATTTTCTTCCAGATCCAGAAGAAGGAAGACCGGCTGCACCTGTTAAAGGGTCTGGAGCGGATCCTGCTGGATATTGACAAGGCGATCGCGATCATTCGGGAAACCGAACTGGAAAATGAGGTCGTGCCCAATTTGATGATCGGATTTGGCATCGATGAAATTCAGGCGAATTATGTCGCAGAGATCAAGCTGCGCAATATCAACAAGGAATACATTCTGAAACAGATCCGTAACGTTTCTGAGCTGGAAAAGGAGATCGCAGACCTGAAGGATACCTTGAACAGCGCCAGAAAGCTGAAGAACCTGATCATTTCCGAGCTGAAGGCGGTATCGGAAAAGTACGGTCAGCCCCGAAAGACCGAGATCATTTACGATTCTCAGCAGATCGAGCCGGAGGATGAAGCGGAGGATATCCCTGATTATCCTGTAACCCTGTTCGTATCTAAGGAAGGTTATTTGAAAAAGATCACGCAGCAAAGCCTTCGTATGTCCGGTGAACAAAAATTCAAAGAAGGGGATAGTCTGGCATTTTCCAGAGAAACTAATAACCGGGCGGAAATTTTGGTGTTCACAGATCGGTACCAGTGCTACAAATCCCGTCTGTCTGACTTCGACGACGGAAAAGCTTCTCAGCTTGGTGATTATCTGCCCCAGAAGCTGGGCATGGATGCAGGGGAAAATGTGGTACAGGTGATCCTGCCCGGCGATTATAAGGGATTTATCCTGTTCTTCTTCGAAAACGGAAAGGCGGCAAAAGTACCGCTTTCTGCCTATGAGACCAAAACGAACCGTCGCAGACTGACCGGCGCTTATTCCGATAAGAGCCCGCTGAAGACCGCTGTTGCCATGGATACGGATTGCCAGATGGCAGTCTACACAACAGATGGCCGTGCGGCCGTGATCTCTACTGCGCAGCTTCTGCCCAAGACCACAAGAAACACCATCGGTGTAACGGTAGTGAGCCTGAAGAAAAAGGCTGCTCTTAGCAGCGCAGTACGACTGGAGGAAAGCGGGATCGTCAATGCCGGCCGCTATCGGTCAAGAAGCCTGCCTACAGCAGGTGCGATCCTGAAGGAGGAGGACTCCTCCGAAAAGCAAATCGGTTTTGAGATTTAAGGGGATATAGATATGGGAAGAACCGGCCAGAGGATTCGTGATTTTATTAAGATTGCCATTGGTTGCGCTATGTTTGGATTGGGCTTCAATTTGTTCCTGCTGCCTAATTCTCTGAACGCGGGCGGCCTTTCCGGTCTTTCTATGGTTCTTGTCCACATCCTGAAGCTTGGTACAGTTGGTACGGTAACAGCCTTCTTTAATTTGCCGCTGTTTATCGTTGGGGGTGTGAAGATCGGCAAACGGTTCTTTGTAGGTTCGCTGATCGGAATGTTGCTTTCCTCCACCTTTATCGATCTGTTTTCTCTGTTGCCGTTTCCGGATACAGAACCGCTGATCGGTGCCCTTTATGGCGGTGTTATCTGCGGTCTGGGTCTTGGCTTGGTGTTTTCCACCGGCTGTTCGACCGGTGGCTCAGACATCGTCGTGCGTCTTATAAAGCGTAAGTGGCGGAATGTGCCCATCGGCACGATCACCATTGCGTTGGATCTATGCGTGGCTATCCTGACCGGTATCGTATTCCGGGACGTAACCCGAACCTTATACAGTGGTGTTGCGATCTTTGTTTCCGGTCAGGTGGTGGATGCAGTTGTTTACCGATTCGATTACTCGAAGGTCGCGCTGATCATCACAGATTGCCACGAGCGGATCGCCAAGGAAATTGCGGCGAAGCTGGACCGGGGCGCAACCTTCCTGGATGGTGAGGGCTCATACAGACATAATAAGACGAAGGTTGTGCTTACCGCAGTAAAGCGTCAACAGGTGGCAGAATTAAAGCAGCTTGTGTCTGAGGTCGACCCCAATGCGTTCATTATCGTCCAGGAAGCACACCAGGTCCTTGGGGATGGCTTTTCCCGATATAGCAAGGATTCATTGTAATTGGATTTGCCCCTCAGAAAAAATTCAAGAGAAATTAAGCAGAGATTTTTAAAAAAAGTATTGACTTATTCTGAATTTCTGTTATAATACCTCTTGTTCCGCGGGTGTAGCTCATCTGGTAGAGCGCCACCT
>CAYLNV010000250.1:0-2228 GCA_964385085.1 uncultured Oscillospiraceae bacterium | reverse complement strand
CAGGAATTCAGGGCATCCATAAAGTTGATATATCCGGGACGGCCATTCAGAATGGTAAAGGGCAGGTCGCTGCCATCGTGCATATACAGCTTTGCAGGCTTCTGATTGGGGTTACAGCCGTACTTCAGTTCAAATTCTTTCATGATGTTTCTCCTTTATTCGTGCTTATTCAGGATCTTCTGCTCATATTTACCGGTTTCCAGGTCCGTGTAACGGACGAACAGAGAAATCTTATTGTCAGGATTCAGGCTTTTCCACAGCATATCGGTAAACTTCTCGATATCGCCATCCATAGCAACACGCTCAGGCTCGCCCTGGAAGGTGGGAATAACAGGGTTACCGTCGCATACATAGGTGTGGATAAAATGTCCCAGGCCTGCAATTGCCGGATACTCATAGAAGAACCGGGCGCAGGCAGTCCCTTCGGCATCAGCAGATTTCAGAATGGACATTTTGTAGCTGCCGTCGCCAGCAAGCAGGCCGGAGATCCTGGGTGTCCAGTTAGGTCCATCATCTTCAAACATTCTGGTTCTCAGTGCCGCTTCCCAGCTTTCTCCCTTAGCCAGGTATTCCCAAATCGTGTCTGTCTGATCACCATTGGTAACGATCAGTCCGCAGCCAGCTTCCCGAACAGGATGATAAATGATCAGGTGCGGATCCTTCATCAGACTGGGATCATGCGCCTCTGTGCGAATTCCATCCGGCTCCTGCACAAATACACGGTTACGGCTATTGACGCTGCGGCCCATGATAAAGTAAGCAGCAACGGACTTTTTACCATCCGGTGTTACTCCCAGCACGATGCCGCGGCCGGGGTATGTGTTGGTGCAAAGCTTTTCACTTAAAGAACCCACTTCATAAACATTCATTACAATTTATCCTTTCTATCTGCCTGTAACAATATCCTTACACACTTTCTCGGCGGCTGCGGGAAGGATCTTCCACTCTGCCAGCTCCATCACTCTGCGCTGGAGGATCTCGGGGGTATCCCCTTCCCGGATCTCCACTGCCTTTTGAAGCAGGATCTTTCCGCCATCAGGGATCTCATTGACAAAATGCACCGTCGCTCCGGTAACCTTGACACCATACTTCAGCGCTTCCTCATGGACACGCAGGCCATAATAGCCCTTGCCGCAGAAGGACGGGATCAAAGACGGATGGACATTGAGGATCCTCTCGGGATAATCCCTGGTAAATTCCTCGCTGAGAATAGACATAAATCCTGCCAGAACGATCAAGTCAATGTTATGTGATTTGATCAGTTCCTTAAGTCTTGCTTCAAAAGCCGCCTGGCTGCCCAGTTCCTTCTTCGTTACAGTTGCGGTGGTTATTCCTGCTTTTGCCGCTCTCTCCAGGGCATACGCACCGGGATTGTTGGAGATCACCAGGCTGATCTCTCCGCTGCTGATCACACCGCTGTTTTGGGCATCGATCAGCGCTTGCAGGTTTGTCCCGCCGCCGGAAACCAGGACCGCGATTCTTGCCTTGTCCATGCGCAACTCCCCTTTTTACTCAATAACGACCTTGTTATCAGATTCAATGATCTTACCGATCATATAGGCATCCTCGCCATTTGCCTTTAATATCTCGATCGCAGTATCCACCTGCTCTGCAGGAACAACAATGCTCATACCAACGCCCATGTTATAGGTATTGAACATATCGCGCTCCGGGATATTGCCGGTCTTGGCGATCAGGTCAAATATAGGCAGGACCTTCACAGCGCTCCTCTGGATCACTGCACCCAGTCCGTCGGGAATGGCGCGGGGAATATTCTCGTAGAAGCCACCACCGGTGATATGGCTGATACCCTTTACATCCACCTTTTCCAGCAGAGCCAAAACAGCCTTAACATAGATCCTGGTGGGGGTCAGCAGTGCCTCAGCAGTGGTCTTACCGCCCAATTCTTCTCTGGGTACATACAGGTCAGGATTGTTGTTGTCGATATCAAATACCTTGCGGCACAGGCTGAAGCCATTGGAATGAATGCCGGTGGAAGGCAGCGCGATGACCACATCACCAGCCTTCATGCGGGTATTGTCAATGATCTTCTTTTTGTCAACGATGCCAACTGCAAAGCCAGCCAGGTCATAGTCCTCCACAGGCATCATGCCGGGATGCTCTGCAGTCTCGCCGCCGATCAGTGCAGCGCCGGACTGAACACAGCCCTCGGCCACACCGCCAACGATCTCAGCGATCTTTTCAGGAATATTCTTTCCGCAGGCAAT
>CAYLNV010000249.1:0-2233 GCA_964385085.1 uncultured Oscillospiraceae bacterium | reverse complement strand
ACTTCAAATGTGATCTCACGGGAGTCAACTAAATAATGTACTATTTGGGGAGTGAGGGGGATCTTCCACCTCCTATTGTTATAACAGTTCGCAAAATCTTGAATTTGTCTAACAGGTTGCACCACACAAAAGCCTCCATTGGACACCACCTCACCAGTGTGATGACTTGAATTTGACATATGCAACCTAAAATTGCGTAATAGTTGGTGGAGGCAACCTGCTTCATCTGATACAATATCCTCGAACCAAATGGAGGAGGTTAAGAACATGGCAACTACTATCCTGATGTTTCTCGCAATGGTCGTCTTTTTCTATGCGCCTTTGGTTTATATTATCATTCTGATTGTTAAAGCGCTTAGAAAGTATTTGAAATCGGCTGATGTAAGAAAAGAAAAAAGCGAAACAAAAATATCCTTGGGAGAGGCATTAAAGACATATCGAATGAATTGCAAAATGACGCAAGAATTTGTTGCCGAAAGTCTTGGCGTAAGCAGACAGGCAGTGTCGAAATGGGAAAATGGTACCTCAGACCCCAGTACTTCAAATTTACTTGCACTTGCTAAATTGTATGGAGTTTCTGCTGAAGAAATATTGAGTAAAATCAAATAGCCAATTTGTCGAAGGAGTGTGATTGTATGAAAAAGCAGAATATTGGATTTGCATTTTTACTGTTGGGGCTTATCTTTGCAGTAACACAAGAAACGTTATTTTGGTGGATAGGTGTCTTGTTGGGAATAGTCGGTTTTATCATCGTGCTGTGTAATTCCAAGAAAGACAATTAAACCAATTCCAATTAGACAACTTGAATTTGATGGAGGTGTGATAGTGTGAAAAAATGGATTGTATTCTTGATGTTATCCGTTTGGGCTTTAGGGCTTGTGGGATGCTCCAAAAATGACCCTGTTATGTTTGGTCACGCTATTGTTTGTCCAGACTGCGGAGGTTATCGCAATGAAGATGTAGAGACCTGCCCAATTTGTGCAAGGAATGAAGACCTCAAAGAGTGGCTTGAATCTGAGCAGAAAGACGAGAATGTTTCTATTCAGATTGACAACTGATTGACCAATTCCAAAAGCATAACAATCTTCCTGCTCTGACAGCAATCGCAGAAATGGGTGAAGCTGATGTTAATAGCATTTTGCCTGGATATAATATCGACCAGCTGAAAGAGGTATGGGGTAAGCCAAATACCAGCGAAGATGGCACAGCATATTGGAAAATTGGAGATGTTACACTCGTTGTGAATTATAAAAACAACGGTGTGGTTGCGATTTGCGGTCTTAAAGACGATAGCGGTGCATCCGTAGGAGAATAACAAAATCTAATTTGACAAAGGAGGTTGTTCGTATGAAGAGAATAATAGCATTCGTTTTATCACTTATTTGTGTTATCTCATTGGCGGGATGTAGTCTCTTGTTTGACCAAGAACTGAAAGACGAGATTTCCGAGATTGTAGAAAACTCGGATGTTCAACTCGTTACAGAATACTATCACCACCTCCAAGAGGTAAATATCGAATATGCAAACGGGAATAGCCGAAAACTGCAATACACCTATCCCGAGGCAGCAAATCAGTTTTTAGAAGATTACATTGGTTGTATAGTGTTTGAAAATGGTCAGCAAGTGCGTAGTGAAGAGTATGTTAGAGACGAAAATGGTAATATTATATCTATCGTTAGCAACTCTGAGACCACAACATTTACGATAACCTATGATGACAACAGTCTTATTACCCAAAAGATAATTTCAATTGATGATGTAGAGGTTGGACATGAAGAATACTCCTATAATGAGGATGGTTTGATTACCGAATACTCCGTGTATGAAAGCAATAATCTTGTAGAGCGTAGCGTAACTGACTATGACGAAAATGGCAAAAAAACAAAAATCACACGCTATAATTGTGCTGGAAGTGTGATTAGTTATGATGTGTGCGAGTTTGACCAGAATACACACAAAGAAAAAGTAAGCCAGTATGATACGAATGGAGAATTATTTGGCTATGTTATGAACTCGTATGACCTTTATGGGTTGATTCTGGTTGAGGAAGCCTATGATGCAAACGGCAATTTGCTCTCCAAGACTACTCGGAGATACGAAAATGGAGAGATTACTTATGACGCAGCCAAAGGATATCCAGGCAAATGATTAGACAAATTCCAATTTGACAAAGTGGTGTGATAGTGTGAAAGTTAGTACCGTTCCGGTACCGAGTAAAAAAGAGCGCACAAAA
>CAYLNV010000248.1:0-2234 GCA_964385085.1 uncultured Oscillospiraceae bacterium | reverse complement strand
GCCATTATTTACCGGGTGTTCCGCGGCTTTGGTCTGACCCGTTTCCAGATCCGGGTGAACAACCGGAAGATCCTCACCGGCTTTTATGATTTGCTTGGTTTGTCCGAAAAGAGCGGCGATATTATGCGCACCGTGGACAAGCTGGATAAGATCGGCCCTGAGAAGGTGGCAGCGATCTTGACCGGAGAGTGCGGTCTGACTGACGAGCAGGCAGCCCAGATCCTGAGGTTCATCTCCATCCGGGGCACAAACGCAGAGGTCCTTTCCGCACTGGAAGGCTATCTGGGCCGGAACGAGACCTTTGACCTTGGCTTCAATGAGCTGACAGCCGTAACCAAGAACCTGTCCGCTTTCGGTGTGCCGGAAGCAAACTTCGGTGTGGACCTGACCATTGCAAGAGGTCTGGACTATTACACCGGCACAGTCTATGAAACCACCCTTCTGGACCATCCGGAGATCGGTTCTGTCTGCTCCGGCGGACGGTACGACAATCTGGCCGGCTACTATATCGACAAGCCCCTGCCCGGTGTGGGTATTTCCATCGGTCTGACAAGACTTTTCTATGTGCTGGATGAACAGGGCCTTCTGAATCCGGATATCCCCAGTGCCCCGGCTGATGCATTGGTCCTGCCCATGACTGCCGACCCTGCGCCTGCGATCGCACTGGCGGAGCAGCTTCGTGCCAAGGGTGTGCGGGTGCAGCTTTACGGCGAGCAGAAGAAGTTTAAGCAGAAAATGAGCTATGCCGATAAGCTGGGTGTGCCCTTTGCGGTCCTGCTGGGCGAGGATGAGCTTGCTGCCGGCAAATGCTCTGTAAAGGATATGCGCTCCGGCGAGCAGATCACCGTAACACCGGAGGAGGCTGCGGACCATATTTTAAGCGCTCTCTCCGATCGCGGCGCGCTGATCTTAGAAAAATAGCCTGTTGTTGTCTGACAAGGAGATTTCGTCATGTCTCAAGTTTTTTCCGCCACCTTAAGTGCGATGCTGACCATGCTGATCTGTATGGTGGTCGGCTTTATTCTGCGTAAGAAAAAGATCGAGCCGGAGGATACAGATTCCGTACTGTCCAAGTTTCTGAGCTTCGTTGTTTCTCCCGCTCTGAGCTTTAACAGCTTTTCCCAGAATTTCAGCCTGCAAAGCATCTCGGAAAACTATACGATCGTGCTTTTCGGTCTGCTGATCGCGTTGCTGGCAGTCCTGATCGGGACAGTCCTGTCAGGCCTGTTTGTCAAAAATGGATATGCCAAAGGCATATATAAGTATGCCATTGCCTTTGCCAACTTCGGTTATATGGGCAATGCCGTGGTGCTTTCTATCTTCGGTGAAGAAATGCTCTACTATTATCAGTTGTTCACCACACCAATGAACATCATCGTTTACTCCTGGGGTATGACCCAACTGATCCCGGGTAAAAAAGGGTTCAAAGCGACTCTGGTGCGGATCACCAACCCCTCTACCATTGCTCTGCTGCTGGGTATCGTTGCCGGTCTGCTGAATCTGAAGGAATACATGCCCGCCTTTTTTACCGGCGCACTGAAAAACCTGGCAAACTGTATGGGTCCTATCTCTATGGTGCTCACCGGCTATGTGATCGGAAAGTTTGACATTAAGAAGGCCCTGACCAATGTAAAGATCTACATTGTTTCCCTCCTGCGTTTGATCGTGCTTCCCGCCCTGTATTGCGGCCTGCTGATGCTGCTGGGTGCAAGCAACAAAGTTATGACCATCGCCCTGGTCGCCTATGCAATGCCCCTGGGTCTGAATACTGTGGTATTCCCCGCTGCCTACGGCGCAGATACCAAGGTGGGTGCCAGCATGGCGCTGATCTCCAATGCCCTGTGTATCATTACCTTCCCGCTGATGTATGCACTGCTTACTGTGATCACAGGGTAATATAAGCAAATAACGGGTCTGTTGCAAAATTCAAAAATCTAGCGTTAGAATTTTGGCGACTCTGGTCGCCCCTACGTCCGCAGGACGTAGACGTTTGCATTATTTAAGGGTGTGCTGCAGTATTTGCAGCACACCCTTCTTCATTTTATCATTTATTCCTGGGGACGAAAGCTGATCGTTCCGTCTTCTGCGTTCATGGATTCCACGATCGCCAGCGATTCCAAATGGTAACCCAGATTCCGGATCACCTGACCGCCGATCTGGAAGCCCTTTTCAATGGCGATCCCCAAGCCGGAAACCTTCGCACCGGCAGATTCCACAATGGAAATCAGGCCCTG
>CAYLNV010000247.1:0-2244 GCA_964385085.1 uncultured Oscillospiraceae bacterium | reverse complement strand
CACAATCCTGCGTCCCGCCGTATCCTGACCAATATCTACACCTTTGAAGACCTGCACGAAATGAACCTGTATCCCTGTGCATATTCCATGACCTTCAATGTGTCCGGCAATACCCTCAACGGCATCCTCAATCAGCGCAGTCAGGATATGCTCACAGCCAATAACTGGAATGTGTGCCAGTATGCTATGCTTTTGATGATGATCGCACAGGTGTCCGGCCTGGAGGCAGGTGAGCTGGTCCATGTGATCGCAGACTGCCATATTTATGACCGTCATATCCCGGCAGTAAAGGCTATGCTCCAGAACGAAGGCTTTGCCGCACCGAAGGTAACGCTTGACCCCTCTGTTACGGATTTCTATGCCTTCACCAAGGATAGCTTCAAGGTGGAGGATTACCGGTTCCATCCCTTTGATTTCGAGATCCCCATGGCCATTTAAGCTTTGTGTCATTGTGAGGAGCGCAGTGGCGTGGCAATCTCCTGCATAAATGTGATGCAAGCCGGATATGAAGAGGAGTGTATATTTTGGAATTGATCGTTGCGGTGTACGATGACTGGGGGATCGGTAAGGACGGCACCCAGCCTGTGGCATTAAGCGCGGACCGGAAATTTTTTCGCCAGACCACCAAGGGTGCTATGGTGATCGTGGGCCGGCGCACGGTTCAGGATTTCCCCGGCCAGCAGCCCTTGCCCGGCAGGGTGAATGTGTTGCTGTCCCGCAAGGGCGGCGAATTTCCGGGCTTTACAGTCTGCGCAAGTCCGGAGGAAGCGGCAAAGCTTGCCGAAAATGCAGACCGGGCCATGGTCATTGGCGGCGGCAGTATCTACTGCCAAATGCTTCCCATGTGCGATACAGCCTATGTAACAAAGGTACATACAGTGGTGGAGTCTGATACCTTTTTCCCTGATCTGGATCAAGACCCTGATTGGACACTGTCAGAAGTCCTCCAGTCCGGTGAAGAAAACGGCATCGGTTACGAAATGTGCCTGTACCGCAGAAAATAATGTATATGTAGGGAACGGCCTGTGTGCCGTTCCTTTTTGTATTTTGGAACGGTACACAGGCCGTTTCTTAGGTCCAGCTTTCAAATTTCCACGTCATTGCGAGGACCGCAGGTCCGTGGCAATCTCTTTATTATAAAAATAAACGGCAGGAGCGAACCTCCTGCCGTAATACTTATTCAATGTGAGAATGATGATTGATATGATCTTCGCAGTAGCAGTAATAGCCGTTACAGCGGGAGCAGTAACGGAATTCCAATTCCGGGTTCGTTACATCCGTCCGTCCGCAAACGGTGCAGCGGTGGGTATAGGGCGCTTTTACAGAGGCGGTGGTGGCCTGATAATTTCCTGCGGAGGGGAAGGGGATCGTGCCGGTCTTCTTGGCAGCCTTCGGCTTCTTGCGCAGCAGCCGCGCCAAATTCACCCGCCAGGACATGGGGATGATATTTACCACATCCTTGCCAAAGAACAGGAAATAGTTGGCAATGGCAACCAGCGGGAACAAGCCGTACAGAACATGACCGGCAGAGATCAGGCGGAACACATCGTAGAAGGTCAGTGCCAGATCCACCAGCGCAAAGATCCATGCCTTGATGGGGATAATAAACATCAGAAGGAATTTTGCGTCCGGATACATGGTGGCAAAGCCCAGGAACAGACTCATGTTCAGATAGGTTACATCTGCCCAGGTATTGAAGATCAATGCGTAAATATCCATCAGCACGATGCCGGTCAGATAGAACAGATTAAACCGGAATGTGCCCCAGGTATTTTCCATGGCACGGCCCAGAGAATAATAGCACACCAGACTGATGGCCACCAGCAGAAGATTTCCTGAGCCTGCACCATAGGTGAAAACATAGGTAAACAGCCGCCAGATCTGTCCATGCAGGATCGCATCTCTGTTGAATTGCAGAATGTTGTAAAGCGTATAGCTCTGATCGAACATACACATCAGATATACGATGGCACTGCCGATCGAAATATAGAGCATTAAATTGGGAATACCCTTGGTGCGGTTTTGATAACAGAACCGTTCAAACCGGCTGCGTAAACCTTTCAATAACCTCAACTCCTCATTAGATTAGATATATGATACTCCTTTTTCCAGAAAAAGTCTATAAAAGAATTGTGAACTTATCAAAAGGATTTTTGAAAAAAGATTGACATTTTGCAAGAAAATCGTATAATAAACACGAACTGCATACAAGCCTTATCAAGAGTGGTGGAGGGAACGGCCCGA
>CAYLNV010000246.1:0-2251 GCA_964385085.1 uncultured Oscillospiraceae bacterium | reverse complement strand
GACAGCTTCTCCTCAAGGAGAAGCCTTGGCGGTGCATACAAAAGACCGTCAAACAGAAATTTGACAGTTTTGGCAAAAATGTATATTCTGAATAAATTTTCAGGTTTCTTTACATCCCCTTTTTATTTTTCTTCCTCCGGGGTAAAGTCCAGCGTCAAGGTCCGGACACCGGTGCGAAGCTGGGTGCATTTTACACCGGCAGATTCCAGCATCCGCTTGGATGCAAGGGTCGTGGGTGTGGCAGCATACTTATCGGACAGATAGAATACCTCCCGCACACCGCTCTGGATAATGGCCTTTGCACATTCGTTGCAGGGAAACAGCGCCACATACAGCTTACTGCCCCGCAGATCCCGTCCGTTGGCATTGAGGATCGCATTAAGCTCAGCGTGGACAACATAAGGATACTTGGTATCCTCCCCGGTGCGATCCCAGGGGAATTCATCATCGCTGCAGCCCTTGGGCATACCGTTGTAGCCGGTGGAGATAATAATATTGTCCTGAGAAACGATACAAGCGCCCACCTGGGTGCTTGGGTCCTTGCTGCGCTTTGCCGCCAGCATGGCAACTCCCATAAAATACTCATCCCAGGTGATATAGTCTGTTCTTTTCATAAGTTCATAGCCTCCTGATCATCTTTTTTGGGGGACTTTTAGAACATTATAATATAAAAACACAGTGAGGGCAAGTCCCAATCAATAAAAAGCCATTGCCGCACCGGTGCCGGTGCGGCAATGGCTTCATTATTTTAATCAAAAAAATCCTTCAAGTTGTCGAAAAACTTCTTTCTTTTGGGACTGGACTTGCCATCCAGCGTGTCATCCAGCTGCCGCAAAAGCTCCTTTTGCTCCCGGGTCAGCTTGGTAGGTGTTTCCACCACCACATTGAAATAATGGTTGCCCCGGCGCTTGGGATTGCCCACCTGGGGAATTCCCTTGCCGCTGATGGTAAACTGCCGGCCTGTCTGAGTTCCCTCGGGGATCTCAAAGGTCTGCTTGCCGTCCAGCGTCGGCACCTCGATCTGTGCGCCCAGGGCTGCCTGTGTAAAGGTAATGGGAACCTCGCAGAATACATCCATATTCTGCCGTTCAAAAATAGGATGGCGCTTCAGGTATATCTCCACCAGCAGATCGCCGTTCGGACCACCATTGGCACCGACACAGCCCTCGCCCCGCATCCGGACGCTCTGTCCTCCATCCACACCGGCAGGGATCTTCACCTTGACCTTCTGCGTCCGGCGAACCTTGCCCTTGCCCCGGCAGGTATTACAGGGATTCTTCACCATCTTGCCCCGACCGGAACAGGAGGGGCACGTGGTCTGGGACTGCATATGCATACCCATAATATTCTGGACCGTACGGACCTGACCGCTGCCGTGGCACTGGGGACAGGTCTCGATCACACCGTCGGCCGAGCCGCTTCCGTTACAGGCAGAGCAGTTTTCGATCCGCTGTGCGGAGACCTCCTTCTCACAGCCGAAGGCCGCTTCCTCAAAGGTCAGCTCCAGCCGGACACCTACATTTTCACCCCGATGGGGTGCATTTTGTGTACTTCTGCGGCTTCCGCCGCCGCCAAAAAACGATCCAAACAGATCGCCCAGATCACCAAAATCTCCAAAACCGCCGAAGCCGCCGCCATAGCCTGCGCCGCCACCGTAGTTGGGATCAACACCTGCAAAGCCGAACTGGTCGTATCTTGCCCGCTTGTCGTCATCGGACAGAATCTCGTATGCTTCGCCCAGCTCCTTGAACTTCTCCTCTGCTTCCTTGTCCCCGGGATTCCGGTCCGGGTGATATTTCATGGCGCTTTTGCGGTATGCTTTTTTTATTTCCTCGGCACTGGCATTTTTCTCAACACCCAGCACCTCATAATAGTCGCGTTTGTTTTCTGCCATAGATAAAATCACCTTACTAATATATGTCATTCCGAGACCGGTTCGCTCGCCTGTTCGTAGGGAACTCCAGCGTATCGTTGATATGGAGATCGCCATGCCAGCGTGCGCGCTGGTTCGCAATGACCCTATGATTTATACACCGAAAAGGGGCGGCGGGTGCCGCCCCTTTTTATCAGATCTTAGTCAACCGTTTCGTAGTCAGCATCCACAACACCGTCATCACCGGGCTGTGCGCCTGCACCGGGCTGACCCTGGGGGTTTGCCTGCTGGTACAGCTTCTCGGAAACTGCGTAAAATGCCTTCTGGACCTCATCGGTAGCGGCCTTGATCGCCTCGATATCCGTACCCTTGTTGGCT
>CAYLNV010000245.1:0-2283 GCA_964385085.1 uncultured Oscillospiraceae bacterium | reverse complement strand
CACTCGATCAGACTGAGGATCCGGTCGTCGGTAGTATTGGACTGACGCAGCAGGCTTCTTCTGTAGCGGTAGGTAATATAGAGCTTGGCCACCTCGAAAGCACCGTGGGCCATAATGGACTTTTCTACCAGGTCCTGGATCTCCTCAACAGAAGGACTGCGGCCCATTTCCTCGCAGCTTATGCGAACAGATTCTGTGATCCGCTGGATCTGCAGGGGGGTCATGCGGACGCTTTCCTCCGCTGCTTCGTTGGCTTTGGTGATGGCGGTTTCGATTTTGGTAATATCAAAAACCTCTTCCGCACCGTTGCGCTTAATGATCTTCATTATAAAAAACCTCCTTATGGGGAAAACTGTCGTGTAGAACTTATTATACTACATATTGTGGTTTTTGCAATAGCAAATCACAAAATAAGGGGAAAAATTTAAAATACAGGTTTGACAAAACCTGCCCTGCATTATATAATCGCATGCAGACAGAAAATTAGGAGGCTATTATGAACAAAGAATCCTTTGGCAGTTTGCCGTCCGGCGAACAGGCTTTTTTATACACCATTCGTAATGGCGCAATGGTCGCACAGGTTACAGACTTTGGCGCAACACTGGTGCGGCTGTATGTGCCGGACCGGGAAGGAACGCTGGCAGATGTGGTGCTGGGTTATTCCGATGTGAATGGCTATCGGTCAAACTCCGGTTATCTGGGCGCTACGGTAGGACGCAATGCAAACCGAATCGGCGGTGCATCCTTTTTCTTGGATGACAGGATGATCACCCTGGAGGCGAATAACAATGGCAATAACCTCCACAGCGGTGCAAACTGCTTTGCCTACCGCTTCTGGCAGGTGGAGGAGCACCTGGAGGATTCCATTACCTTCTGTCTGGACAGTCCCAACGGCGATCAGGGCTTCCCCGGAAATGCCCAGGTCCGGCTGCGCTATGCGTTGGAAGCAGACGGTGTTCTGTGCCTGACCTATGACGCAGAGTGCGATCAGGATACTGTTTTTAATATGACCAACCATACCTATTTCAATCTGGCAGGACATGAGAAAACGGAAAAGGCCATGGAGCAGTACCTCACCATGCCCGCCCGGTTCTTTACACCCGCTGATAAGACGTCTATTCCCACCGGTGAACAGCGGGATGTATCCGGAACACCCATGGATTTCCGCAGTGCTGCGCAGATCGGAAGCCGGATCAATGAGGATTACGACGCGTTGAATGATCAGGGGGGCTACGACCATAATTTTGAGGTATTCACAGAGCCCTGTGCCATCCTGGAGGACCGGGTATCCGGTCGGACCATGGCGGTGGTAACGGATTGCCCCGGTATGCAGTTCTATTCCGGAAATCACCTGAAAGGTCAGCAGGGAAAGGATGGAGTGATCTACCACAAGCGCAGCGGTGTTTGTCTGGAGACCCAATTCTGGCCGGATGCAGTCAACAGACCCGATTGGCAGCAACCCATCACAAAAGCCGGCAACCGTTACCACAGCCAAACCAGATATATCTTTAAGTGAAAGGGCAATACGCCCAATGCCATTAAGTCAGTGTCATTGCGAACCAGCGGCCGTGTCATTGGTGTGGCGATCTCCGTAGTATCGATACACTGGAGATCGCCACGACCGGTGTGCGCACTGGTCTCGCAATGACGCTTTTCTTAACCTGGAGACATTGATTGCACACATCTTCACTTTTTTTCATCACACCCCTTTGGAAGGGTGCATAAACTGTCCTATAAGCGTATCGCTTATTCCCAAAATCCTATCGGGAGGTATTAAAATGTCTGAGTGTTGTCAGGGAAGTGTTCGCTGCAACTGTGAAGATTTGCAGGAGGCGCTGTCCATTCACACCCGAAAGATCACAGATAGCTGCCGGGACAAGGACTGCATTGAGGATCTGCGCGTTTATTTGACTACCGGTTCTCAGGCCATTCTTGATTCGAGCTCCGGAGCGAAGGTCCGCTGTGCGGAGCTGATCTATACCTATATCGATGTAGAGCCTGTTGCCTTTGACCGCAACCATTACTGCATCGATGCAACCTTTTACTACCGTATCATTGCCGATGCAGTGGTAGGCACGACACGACCGGTTACGCTATACGGCCTTGCTGTGTTCTCCAAGCGGGCCGTGCTGTGCGGAGAGGAAAGCAGAGCCCATATCTTCACCAGCGATACCAGACTGGGCAGTACGGACGGTCCTACCCGCATGTCTGCCAACCTGCCCACCGCCGTGGTGGAGGTCACTGACACCAATTCGCAAAACAGAAAACCAACCCATATCCAAA
>CAYLNV010000244.1:0-2299 GCA_964385085.1 uncultured Oscillospiraceae bacterium | reverse complement strand
AGGCGCTGATCAAGCTGGGTCTTGTGCCCTATGGCAAGATCATCGACACCGATGAGAATTGTCCTACATTGACCTTCAATACCATCGGTCGCCACCAGAGCCGGATCGTCCATACCCGGATCGCTTCCAATATGTCTCCCTGGCTGAGCCTGATGAATGTTGGTGATATCGTCAATGTCCCGATTTCACATGGCGAGGGCAAATTCCTTGCTTCTCCCGAATTGGCGCTGAAGCTGGCAGCCAACGGTCAGATCGCTACACAGTATGTGGACCTGAACGGCGATCCCACTATGGATACTGCCTTTAATCCCAACGGTTCTCTGTTTGCCATTGAGGGCATTACCTCTCCTGACGGTAGAGTGTTCGGTAAGATGGGCCACAGCGAGCGTGTTGGCAAGAACCTGTATCGGAATGTTCCCGGTAATTACGATATTCGTATGTTTGAAGCCGCTGTGAAGTACTTTAAGTAATAAAATGTGCGGCAGGAAGTATGATCTTCCTGCCGCTATTTTGTTCCCAAAGGGGTAATTATGGAAAATATTGAAAAAGCAAGGCAAATACTTGCAGGCGGTGAATACACCGCAGTATTGTGCAAGGATGGCATTGTCCGTACATCTACCCTCCGGGGCGTAAAGCCACTGGTGTTATGGGTAGAGGAGGGGACGGATCTTTCCGGGTTTTCTGCTGCTGATAAGGTGGTAGGAAAAGCAACGGCATTTCTCTATCTTCTCCTTGAGGTTCGTGCTGTATATGCACAAATCATCAGCAAGCCTGCATTGCAGGTGCTGGAAGATAACGGTGTGATCGTAGAATACAGTACACTTGTTGAACATATCAGCAACCGCCAGGGTACAGGGATCTGTCCCTTTGAAGAAAGGGTGCTGAGCTTGACGGATGTTAACGAGGCATACGAAGCGATTCTGGCAAAAATGCGGGAAATGAATATTACTTTTTAGGTCTGGTATGTTCTTTCTTGTATTTCAAAGGTGTCGTGCCACATTCCGCTTTGAAAACGCGGTTGAAATAGCTGGCATCCGGGATGCCCACAGCCACACCAACCTGACTAACAGACAGATTCGTACGGCAGAGAAGTTTCTTTGCTTCCGCTATTCTGCGCTGAAGGAGATATTTTCCAACACTGACCCCTTGCTCCTTTGAAAACAGATGGGACAGGTAATATACATTACAGTAACATGCTTCTGCAATGTCATCCAGGGAGATCTGCCGGCGAAAATTTTTATCGATATATTCTTTTGACAGAGACATGATGCGGTTTTGACTGGATATGGATGTGCTGCCTTGGCGGTCGATCAACCGGAACAGATACATCAGAAGCAGCTGTGAAATGGTTTGAGAGATCTCTCCGTAAAGATGCTCCCGGTTTTCAAACTCATGAAGCAGAATGTTAAAATAATTGCTAAAGGTCTCATACATATCTTCAGTTTGGAATATATAACCGTAAGATGGTGGGTACAGCCAATTGCCGGGCAGGTCAGTGATCTGCAGCTTGTCCAAAGCCAGGAAATTTGCTTCAAAGGGGTCATCTGCACTGCTGGTTTCGCTATGTATGAGACCTGCATTGTATACAAGAATATCACCGCCGCGGATGGAGAAAGTATGTCCATCGATCGTAGCTGTGCCTTTTCCGCTTAATATAAATACCAGCTCCAGGAAGTCATGACTGTGGAGCTCTTCGGTCCAACCGGATTGCTTTTCAAGCTGTCCTACATATAAAAGACGAGGCTTTAATTTGAAAGAATAGTGCTGCTCCAGCAAATAGTGCTGTCGCTCGCTGGAATTATAACGGTGGGTGACTGCCATAATATCCCTCCTTTGCGTATATTATAGCAGAAGTACATTCCGGTTGCAATACATAAATTGGATTATCTTGCTATAAAAAATAGCAAGTACATACAACATTTGCGTAAAACCTGTTTTATGCTGCAAATATGCAAAAACATAAGGAATATTTTGGCTTTTTTGTGTTGACATTACAAGATAGTTTTAATATTATATACGTATGGTATATCGTACTTTTACGAGAATCAGGAGGAAAAATTTATGGCAAAAAACAGATATATCGGCGATTATCCCGTAATTGGCATCCGTCCCATTGTTGATGGCCGTCGTGGTCCTATGATGCTCCGCGAATCCCTGGAGCCTCTGGTTTGGGCGATGGCTGAATCCGCCAAGAAGCTGTTTGAGGAGAACCTGTTCTACTCCAACGGCGAGCCGGTTAAGGTCGTTATGGCTGATACTTGTATCGGCCGCGTTCCTGAGGCTGCTGCCTGCGCCGACA
>CAYLNV010000243.1:0-2299 GCA_964385085.1 uncultured Oscillospiraceae bacterium | reverse complement strand
GGGCATCACCACCACCGTCGGTGCAAACGGCAACCTGGAAATCGCGCTGTCTCCTCTGAGCGGTGATTCTACAGAAATCTCTTCTGCGATGGGTGACTCCAATATCGATGATCTGTATGAGAAGAATCTGACTTGGGGTAACCTGCTGGATCTGAACGATTCAGACTACAAACTGGATCAGATCACTCTGTTGCCTACCCGTCTGAATGCAACCGGCTCCACTGAAGCCGATCTGGTTCTGAGTGAGTTCCCTCTGCAGACCCCCACGTATGGCGCAGATGGCCGCGTTTCCGGTTTGGAAGCACAGACCTATACTGGCACTATGCATGAAGCAGCGCTTGGCGCTAATAATGCGCCCGTGGCAGCTACCAGCTTTATCTCCAATGACTTCATGGGTGTCCGCGCAGTTGGTACCGCCAACGAAATGAGTGAGTACGAGGCTACTCTGAACTCTGCTCGCTCCACCCTGAGCAGTCAGATCGGCAAAGTTCAGGACTACGCTGAAGGCTCCCTGAATGCAAACGGTGGCGTCCTGATGGAGATGGCGATCCTCCATGCTTCTGCTGGTGAGACTGATAACAATTCCTATACCACCTATGTTCCTACCCTGCGCTCCGTTGTCAATACTCTGACACAGGCCAACAATTCTCTGGAGCAGGCTATTCGCGCAGCCCTGCGTGCGCTGGCATCTACTCAGACAGCATCTGATGCTGATAAGTACGACGCAGCAATGGCAATGCTGGACGGCGAGAATACGCTGCAGGCAATCTGGGAGGCCTATGGCAATCTGGCCGGAGACGGCAATGCTCTGACTACTGCATACAGCACCTGGCTGAGCATTGGCACCAAGCTTGCGAATGCTGAAACAGCGCTGCAAGCTGCAGAAGAAAAGGAAAGTGTTGGCTGGAGCGATGTCAGCGGCATCATGACCAATATCATGAACTCCAGTGGCACCATGAGCATCGGCGGAAAGTCCCTCAGCGAGTTTAAGTCTACCATCTCCACTTGGCAGAAGGGCGAAAACTTTGACCACGATGGCGATGGCACTAGTGGCGATGCTGAAGACGTTGCAGCATATAACGATGCTAACAACTTTGTTTCCAGTCTGCTTACCGGCCTGAACATTAACCTGGGCAGCGGTACCGGTGTGTACTATGACTTTGCTACTGTGGTTGGTGATCTGGATGCTAGCTTCAAGGTAAACATCAAGTATGATCCCGGCGATGGTAGCAATCCGCTGAATCTGAACGGCGTTCCTGCTACTATGACGACCACCTATGGCGGCATTGGTGATATGAATACCGTGAAGCTTGCTCTGGCAAGTGCGGAAGCAATCGATAGTGAAAATAGCTCTGCAGTGATCGACGAGACCTATGGTTATATCGTAGACCTCTTCTTCCGGACCAATGCTTCCGGCTCCAAGCTGAAGCTCCAGACCACTGCCGCTCAGAGAATCTACTCTGACAGCGCCAATACCGACACCCTGGGCAATGGTAGCACTATGACCTTCCGCACCGGTGCCGTTTCTGAGACCACCCTGCGTGGTCTGATGGAGTCCATCCGTGTGGTATTCTTCGATCCTGACTCTCTGGATATTCATGGTGTGGCTAAGCTGGATACCAACGGATTTACCCGGTCTGTTATCGTGGACAATCCCGATGGCCAGGAGGATATCGTGGATTTGACTGCTCCTCTGAAGCTGTACAGTGTCACTGCCAATAACTCTGGCGCATTGACCTTTGGTGAGGAGAAGGCAGAAACTAATGCTACCCTGTGTGAACTGCCTGCCAATACTGCTACCGCAGTTTCTGTCCTGGTCTATCTGGATGGCGATAGTGTTACCAACGAAGATGTAGCAAGTTCCGGCAGCTCTGCTGTTGGCACTCTGAATCTGCAGTTCGCAAGCGATGCTGAGTTGGTTCCCATGACAAACACCGCATTGAAGACCGGCACTGGTAGTGAGTCCTATTCCGTAACCTTCAGCAACAGCTCTGATGCAACTGTGGTTCCCTACGGTTCTACTGTTGCGCCCAGTACTGAATACTACTTCGGTATTACCGGAACAGGCAACTATACTGTAAGCTATACGGTTGGTGAGGGTGGAACATCTACCACGATTACTGGTGTGTCCGATCCTGATTCCGGCGGCACGCTGTATACCATCCCTGCGGCTGCTGTGACCGATGATATTATTATTACCATCACAGGCACCGACAGCACTACCTAATTTGACCCGGCTTAATTTTTGAGCAACCCGTTTAAACACAAGATCCCCTGTCCCGGTTCGCCGGGACAGGGT
>CAYLNV010000242.1:0-2303 GCA_964385085.1 uncultured Oscillospiraceae bacterium | reverse complement strand
GCCGTTACAAGGCTGTAGGCTCCTTCTTCCGCCGTTACTCCGACTACTGCACACTGGGTCAGGATCTGCCTGCCTATGTGGAGACCACCTTCAAAAACGACGAGAAGGGCGATCCGCTGGTTACGAAGGATGGTCTGGTCGATCTGGGTGTCATGACTGCTGAGCAGTACGACGATTTGAAGGCTATGACCCAGGCGATTACCAAGATCGTGGCTGACGACCTGAAGGAAAAAGGCCTGGATATGTATGATATCAAGTTTGAGTTTGGCTACGATGCTGATGGGAAGGTCATGCTGATCGACGAGATCGCTTCCGGCAATATGCGCGTCTACAAGGACGGTCAGTATATTGATCCCATGACCCTGAATAAGCTGTTTTTTGCATAAGTAGGTTTTTATTTTGACGGACAGCGGGTAAAACCGTTGCCCGCCAAAATGTTGTTTATGAAAATTTGCGATATCTTAGTAAAGGAGTAGAGCATGGGAGGATTTTTTGGAATCACATCCGTTTCAGATTGCGTTGAGGATGTGTTCTTTGGTGTAGATTACCATTCCCATCTTGGCACCCGCCGGGGCGGCATGGCTGCCTGCGATCCGCAGATCGGCCTGCAAAGGGACATTCATAATATCGAAAACTCTCCGTTTCGAACAAAGTTTGAGCATGTGCTGGAGGAAATGAAGGGCACTGCAGCGATCGGCTGTATCAGCGATACTGACCCGCAGCCCTTGCTGATCCGTTCCTGCCTTGGTACTTATGCTATTTCCACAGTAGGTGTTATCAATAATGCAAGTGATCTGATCGATCAGTATTTGTCGTTTAGCGGTGGCCACTTCGATGCGATGACCGGTGGCAAGGTCAATTCAACAGAGCTTGTGGCAGCGTTGATCAGTCAGAAAAGCAGCTTTGTTGACGGAATTCAATTCGCCCAGAGGGTGATCGACGGCACTGCAAATATCCTGATCCTCACCAATGACGGTAAGCTGATCGCGGCAAGAGACCGGATGGGAAGGATTCCTGTTCAGATCGGCAGGAATGAGCAAGGCTACTGTGTTTCCTTCGAGCAGTTTGCCTACACCAAGCTGGGATATGAGCATGTGCGTGAATTGGGACCCGGGGAGATCGTGGAGCTGACCCCCAAGGGCATGACCCAGCTTGCAGCACCGGGTAAGGAGATGCGTATGTGCGCATTTCTGTGGAGCTACTATGGTTATCCCACCTCCAATTACGAAGGTGTAAATGTCGAGGCTATGCGTTACCGCAATGGCGCTGCTATTGCAGAGCGGGATATGGCCCGCGGTCGCTCCATGGATATTGACTATGTTGGCGGTGTTCCCGATTCCGGCACACCCCATGCCATTGGTTATGCCAATCGAAGCGGCAGACACTTCGCAAGAGCCTTTATTAAATATACACCTACCTGGTCAAGAAGCTTTACACCTGCCCGCCAGTCTGATCGGAATAAGATCGCGAAAATGAAGCAGATCCCGGTCCATGAGCTGATCGAAAATAAGAACCTGTTATTTGTGGATGATTCCATCGTTCGCGGTACTCAGCTTAAGGAAACCGTTGATTTTCTGTACGAGAACGGTGCAAAGTCCGTTCATATGCGGTCTGCCTGTCCGCCTATTATGTATGGCTGTAAATATCTGAATTTCTCTCGCTCTACCAGCGATATGGATCTGATCTCCCGCAGGGTGATCGTAGAGCTGGAGGGAGAAGAAGGCCTGAAATATATCGATGAGTATGCAAATGGCGATACAGAGCGGGGCAAGGCTATGCGCAAGGCCATTTGCGAGAAGTTTAAATTTGCTTCCCTGGGCTTCCAGACTATTGACGGTGTGATCAATGCCATCGGATTGGAACCCTGTAAGCTGTGTACCTATTGCTGGACTGGCAAGGAATGAGAAAGAGGAGCGAGATTATGGAAAAGAGTTATTCTGCTAGCTACGCTGCTGCCGGTGTTGATATTACAGCCGGCTACCGTGCAGTCGAACTGATGAAAAAGCATGTCGCCCGTACCCGCAATGCGGGCTGTCTGGATGATGTGGGTGGCTTTGGCGGCTGTTTTGGTCTGCCGATTGCGGGGATGGAAGAGCCTGTACTGGTCTCCGGTACTGACGGCTGCGGCACAAAGGTGAAGCTTGCCATTCTGATGGACAAGCATGACACCATCGGCATCGATGCGGTTGCCATGTGTGTCAACGATATTATCTGCTGCGGAGCAAAGCCTCTGTTCTTCCTGGACTATATTGCCTGCGGAAAGAATATTCCTGAAAAGATCGCTGAGATCGTTGGCGGTGTGG
>CAYLNV010000241.1:0-2308 GCA_964385085.1 uncultured Oscillospiraceae bacterium | reverse complement strand
ATCGTTAAAGGTGGACATGTATACCACAGTATTCACTGCCAGTGTGCCGTTGGGGTTCGCGTAGTAGTACTCGCCGTCCAGCTCGTTCAGGCCGTTCTTCTGCTTCACACCGTCAATGGTGAAGTACAGCTTACCGTTCTCCTCTACGACCTTCTTCTCACCGTTGGGATCGGGCACATACATCGTGCCGTCTGCCTGGAAGTAGTACGTTCCTGCAGGCACTCCGTAAGCGTTGCTGCCGGTTACCCACAGATTCTTGTCGCACTGCATTGCACCGCTGCCGGTATTGAAGAAGTAGTAATTCTCTCCGATCTGGGTGAAGCCCTTCACTCTGACCAGATCATTGTAGTAGTAGGTGTAGCCGTTGGATGCATTGACAAAGCCGGTCTTGATCAGCTTGCCCTCTGCGTCGAAGCCGAAATAGCCGCTGCCGGGGGCGATCAGATCGTTGAACTTGGAGATGTAAACATTGGTGCTTACTGTCAGTGTGCCGTTGGGGTTCGCATAGTAGTACTCGCCATCCAGCTCATTCAGGCCGTTCTTCTGCTTCACACCGTCAACGGTGAAGTACAGCTTGCCGTTCTCCTCTACGATCTTCTTCTGACCGTCGGGATCGGGCACATACATCGTACCGTCTGCCTGGAAGTAGTAGTTACCGGCTGCAATGCCATAGGCATTGTTGCCGCTGACCCACAGGGTCATATCCCGCATCATTGCGCCGTTGCTTGCATTGAAGAAGTAGTAATTCTCTCCGATCTGTGCAAAGCCTGTGGTGCGGACATAGTTTGTGAAATAGTAGGTATTTCCGTTTGCGGTTACAAATCCATCGGAAACAATGTATCCGTTTGCATCCGCATAATACCAACCGGTTTCCAGGGTGCATCCGCTGCACTTTTCAGAGGAAACATAGCAGGCGCTGCTTACGGATGCTTTTCCGATGGGAGAGCTGAATACGATGCCGTTCTCCGTCTGGATCGCGCCGTCAAATACAACACCGTTTTGGCAATAGTACTTTTCGCCCTTGTAATCGATGAAGCCGTCGCAGATACCGGTCAGCAGGCCGGTCTCCTCGTCGAAGTGATGCCATACCACAGGACGGGAGTGGTCTTCCTTGACAGGATAGTTACCGTAAGCAACGAAGCCTTCGCTGTCTACCCAGTAAGTGCCCTCTTCCAGCGTGATCCATCTCTGATAGAGCCAGGTGCCTGCCCAGTAGTATCTGACACCTTCGCTGGTCTTGGCAAATTCACCGCGGATCAGCTTGCCGTCCTCGTCGAAGGTATAGGTGTGGCCTGCCACAGTGCTGACACCTGTACGGGCAGCATAATCACTGATGCTGAAGTAGTAATAACCGCCGCTGATGGCGCGCCAGCCGGAAACCAGCTCACCAAATGTGGCATAGTAGATCTTTCCGTCGTTTTCGAACAGGCCGGTATACTTTGTCTTGCCTTCGTTGATACCGTCTTCACCGAAGTCATAGTAGTAGCCGTCCACCAACTGGATACCGGTGAGCTTTTCGCCGTCTGCATAGTAGGCAAAGCCGCCGTCCTCATTGACCCAGCCTGCCTTCACTGCATTGACCAGGGTGTAAGCATCCTGGAAGGTCTTGTAGGTATCCTGGAAGTAGCCGCCGCGATCCTCTTCGTCGTCGGGATTGATGTAGTCATACAGACCGTAAACCTTCTGGTTTTCCGCTTTCTGGGAGAAGGAGTACAGGGCGCTGGCTCTCATATAGATCTTATAGCTGATCTCGCCCACATTCACGACCTCCAGGCGGTTTCTGCTGCCCCAGGAAGCGTCATCCTTGGGAGTCAGCACGATACCGCTGACGATACACATGGGATTTGCCGTATCGGGGTCAATGGCCTGTGTCTGCTTCTTCCAGTTCAGGATCAGAGTTACTGTATTTGTCTCTTCGTCCTTTTCAATACCGTTCAGGACAAAGTACTCGTTGACCAGGGTCAGTTCGCTGATGTCAACATCCACATCCGCATCGAACTGCACCTGCGCTCTGATCTCAGACAGGGTGCTGATACGCTGAGCAAGCTGCAGCAGGAAGGTCCAGGCGGAAGCGCCTTCCACATCAGAACCGGGCAGCATATAGGTCAGCTCCTCCAACTGCTTGGGAATGGGGATCTGCGTCATATCGATGGCCAGGGTGTATCTGGTAACCATATCCTCATCAGGTTCGATCACGATATAGGTACTGCCGTCCTCCAGATTTGCATTGGAGACCTCACGGTACCAGGCCAGTGTACGGTCGCCACCGGTGGCCTGATCAAAGTCGAAGGACATTTCACCCTGCTTA
>CAYLNV010000240.1:0-2317 GCA_964385085.1 uncultured Oscillospiraceae bacterium | reverse complement strand
GAATGTTCCTGTTCCTCGTCCAGGATCATCAGACCCAAACGGGGGCAGGGTGCAAATACAGCAGACCGGGTCCCCACCACCACTTTCGCGTCTGCGCTGCGGACGCGCTTCCATTGGTCGTACCGCTCTCCGGCTGGCAGGCTGCTGTGCAGCACCGCCACCTGCTGACCAAAATAGGCTGCCAGCAGTCCCAAAAGCTGGGGGGTCAGGGCAATTTCCGGGACCAGAAGCATAGCCTGCTTTCCTTCATCCAGACACTGCTGGATCAGCTTGATATAAACAGCCGTCTTTCCGGAGCCGGTTATGCCATACAGGAGTGCTGCGCCCGGGGTCTGGGATCGCATTTGGCTTACAATGCCTTCAAAGGCTTCCCTTTGCTCAGCGTTTAATTCCAGCGGACCATCCAGTATTGCCGGCTTGATCTGACTGCACCGCAGCAGCTCCTTTTCCGAAAGTGCCAAATAACCCAGCTCAGATAGCCGCTTGACTGTACCGGGCTTTGCACCGGTAAAGTAGCAGATCTCCTTCACCGCCGCGCTGCCGACCGCACACATAAGCTCCAGCACTGCCCGCTGGGCCTGGGCCGACTTGGGACGGCTGGCGGCAAAGGCCATCGCCTCCTCCGCGGAAACTGCCAGGGTGGCGATTTTTTCAGTCTTATCACCGGTCCGACGCTGAAAATCCCGCTGGGCGGTGATCCACTTTTTCCGAAGAAGATAGCTCAGCGCCTTGTCCAGCAGTTCTTCGTCGCAAATCAATTGACGCAGTGCAGTGCCTTCTGCCTGTCCACCGCAATCATTCAGATAATGAAGCACCGCCTGTGCATCCTTTTGGCGAAGCGTTGTCTGCTGCCAGGACATATCTTCGGTCAGGGTGTAGATATCCTTGGTCTGAAACCAAAGGCCTGCCGGAAGCATGACACGGATCGCGTCAAAGAAGGTACAAAAATACCGTTCCCGCATAAAGGCTGCCAAATGGAGCATGGTATCCGACAGCACCGGTGCTTCGTCCAGGGCACGCTCCACGAATTTAAGCTTTTCCGGCATTGATGCCTCTACGGTCAGAACGATGCCTTCACATTTGCGGTTGCTTCTTCCGAAGGGGACCATCACCCGCATACCGGGTCTCAAGTCCATCCCTTCGGGAATTTGGTAGGAATAGGGCTTGTCTATGGCAAAGGTTGCCGCTGAAACAGCAATTTTTGCGATCATGATCGCCCCTCCTTCCATGGTGCAGGTTATCCCTGGTCCTTAGTTCTTGTACTCGTCCTTCAAGGTCGCAGACAGCTTGCCATCAGCCACTTCCTGGATCGCCAGGGTAACCGGCTTTTCGGTCAGCTCTTCCTGCTGTTCCTCGGCCTCGCTGGCGATCTGTCTTGCACGCTTGGCAACCACATTCACCAGCAGGTAACGGCTGTCAACATTCTTCAGTAAATCTGCAACAGGGGGGTAAAGCATAATAAATTCCTCCAATTTTCAATCTGCCACTTGGGCAATAATGTTTAATATTTTATCGGCACAGGCTTCCACCTGTTCGTTGATAACTACATAGTCATAATGTGCGCTTTGCTCCATTTCCCACTTGGCTCTGTCCAGCCGCTTTTGGATCTGCGCCTCCGAGGTATCTCCACGGCTGCGCAAGCGCCGCTCCAGCTCCTCCATGGAAGGGGGTGCAACGAAGATCAGCACCGCTTCCGGCCAGGCTTTCCTGACTGCAAAAGCACCGTTTGGCTCAATGTCCAGGATCACGCTGCCTGTTTGCAGCTTTTCTTCCAGTTGATCTCTGGGTGTGCCGTAGTAATTGTCCATGTGGGCATCGTATTCCAGAAACCGGTCCTTTTCGATCATATCCAGAAAGGTTTCCTTGCTCACAAAATAATAGCTTTCTCCGTCCACTTCCCCGGGTCTGGGGGCGCGGGTGGTTGCAGATACAGAGAATCGCAAGTCATCCCGCCGGCTCATGACAACGCCCAGCACCGTGCTTTTTCCCACACCGGAGCAGCCGGACATAACGATCAGCTTTCCTTGTTTCATTCCGCAGCCTCCTGCTTGTCATTCCAGCGGGCGGTCAGGCTTTCCGGTGTCAGCGCGGACAGTATCACATGGTCCGTATCCATCAGGATCACCGACTGGGTCTTGCGTCCATAGGACGCATCCACCAACATTCCCCGCTCCTTCGCTTCCTGCATGATCCGCTTGATCGGCGCAGAATCCGGTTCTACAATGGCTAAGATCCGGCCTGCCGCGATCACACTGCCAAAGAGTACTTGCATCAGATGGATACCCGTTAAAATACGAAAAAGGATTCCCGATAGAAG
>CAYLNV010000239.1:0-2319 GCA_964385085.1 uncultured Oscillospiraceae bacterium | reverse complement strand
CCACTTTTTCTGCGGAGCGATGTACCAGCTCTGCCACATAGGGATTGTTATAAACGCAGGTAGATTTCTGGGGTCCGTGAACGGTAATGGTCGCGCCGGTCTCCTCCGCAAGACATTTGCCGAGCTTCTCGATCCGTTCGATCAGGAAACGGCTCACATCCAGATCGAAGGTACGGATCGTACCCTTCATCACCGCCCGGGCTGCCACCACATTATGGGTCGTTCCTGCCTCCAGCTTGTTGACAGAGCAAATGATATTATCTCTGGGATCCACCTCCCGCATACACACCAACTGGATCGCATTATACATACGCATTGCAATTGCCAGCGCATCAATACCCTGGTGAGGTGCTGCTGCGTGGGCACTTTTTCCGGTGATCTCGATCACAAAATGCCGGCTGCTGGCATTGGTATAGCCATAGGTAAGTCCAATTTCGCCGATCTCCTGATCCGGAGATACATGCTGGGCGATGATCACATCGATCTCGTCTGCAATACCGTTGCTGACCATCATTGCCGCACCGCTCTTCATTCCCTCCTCACTGGGCTGGAACACCAGCAGCACCCGGCAACCCAGGGTGTTTTCCATTGCCTTCAGCGCCTTGGCTGCACCCAGGAGCATTGCTGTGTGGGCATCGTGACCGCAGGCGTGCATCTTCCCTTCGATCCGGGACTTGTAGGGGATCTCATTGATCTCGTCCATATTCAGGGCATCTGTATCCGCACGGATGCCGATGGTAAAGTTCTTGCAATCCGGGTTAATGTAGCCTACCACACTCGCCTCACCGTACTTTTCCGTGTAGGGAATGTTCATCTGTTCCAGTTCCCGCTTGATAAGGGCGGTGGTTCTGGGCAGGTCGAAATCCGTCTCCGGATACATATGCAGCTCCCGACGGATTTTTATAACGTACTCACTGTCAATTTGAAGCATTGTTCTCTCCTAAAGTTTTATAAGAATGGTAGGGCTTACGGCTGTCTCCCGCCAAGCCTTCCCCTTGAGGGGAAGGGGGACCGCTTGCGGTGGATGAGGTGTAGTCTTGAGATTTCCACCTCATCAGTCAGCTGCGCTGACAGCTTCTCCTCAAGGAGAAGCCTTTTGTGGGAGTAAACCTCCGCCCTGCGGTTATGTTTGGAAACCGTTAAGTCTCAGCAGGCGCTTCTGCCTTACTGTTATACTGTAAAGTCAAAATCCCGGGCGGTAAGCTCCTGTCCGGTCGTTAAGCGGCACACCACGGTGCAGTGGTAATTGCCGGAAGTCAGCGCATCCAGATCCAGAGAACCAGTTAAGGTAGCAGGTTTATCTGTAAGAAAACGCTCCATAACGAAGTCCTTCATAGAATACCGGTCGGTTCTTGCGGTGATCTTCTGAATTTCTGCACCGGATTCGTCTGTGATGGTCAATGTAATGGCATCGAACATTCTGTTGCAAGAAATGGTACCGGCAAGGATGGTGTCCTTATTCAACTTGGTTTCGGTATCTGTCAATACAGGCTCATCTGCTTCATAGGAAGCATCCCGCAGCTCCTTAATGGTAACCGGGAGAAAGTTATCCTGCACCAACATTTTAAATGTGCGGGCTGTGTCTATTCCACCAACCACAAAAACTTCATTGGGATCGATTTCATCCGTTAGGTTTTGTCCAACCAAAGCTGTTCTGGATTGTTCCAATGTAATAACGCGGCTTTTGGAGGGATTGATAGAGCCATCCTCATTGTAGACCACCTCAACATCAACAACAATTGCCGTATGGTCACTTACACCTTCCACACGCACGATTGCATCGCCCTTTTGAAGCTGGGCATAGCACTCATACATTTTCTCTATGCCGTTTGCGATAACAACCTCACCGGTAATTCTCATTTCGTCTTCCTGAATGTCCAGCACATAGTCGCCAACAGGATAAACACCGTACTTCTGGTGCATTTGCTTGCAGTTTGTAAAAGAAATGGTATCGCTGACCTGACTCCATGCCAGCATAACTGCGGTAACACAGCTATTTCCATAGCGCATTTCTGCATAGGTTTCTCCACCAATTGCATCTGCACCCAGTCCGGAGATGGTATAGACACCATTTTCGTCCGGTTCGCCCGCATGCTCTAAGAAAGAGGTATGTGTACCGGCTGCAAACGTATAAGGCAGCCCCTGATAGATTCTACCTGCTCTGAGTCTGAGAGTATTTTTGGTGCTAAGCTGATATTCGATATCCTCTTCAACCTTCCACTTTACAGACACCAACTGGCGCATATATTGCTCTACTTCGTCCTGGCGCTGGGCAAGGATCTTTTCCTCTTCGGTCAGTTCCCGTTCGGTGGTTTCAAT
>CAYLNV010000238.1:0-2321 GCA_964385085.1 uncultured Oscillospiraceae bacterium | reverse complement strand
CTGGCAGAAAACAAGGCGCAGTAACCTCCCTTCCGCGTCATCCTGAGCGAGCGTAAGCGAGTCGAAGGATCTTGGCACCATCACAAACAGAAAGGGGCATTGTTATGAACTTTGTTTATATGCTTACCAATTGGAATGACTCTGTGCTTTATATCGGTGTAACAAGCAACCTGCCCAAACGGCTCTACGAGCACAAAAACGGTCTGGCTGACGGTTTTACAAAAAAATACAACGTCCACAAGCTAGTCTATTACGAGGAAGCCCCCTACCTGCAAAGTGCCTTCGCAAGGGAAAAACAGTTAAAAGGCTGGACAAGAGCTAAGAAAAAAACACTTGTCAACACAATGAACCCAACCTGGCGGGATCTGTCGTTAGATTGGGAATAGAATCGGTGCGTAGATCCTTCGATGCGCTAACGCTTACTCAGGATGACGCTCCATTGGTAGTTTATAAGGAGATTTGACGATGAAGAAAATCTTAGACATTATTTCCGCAAAAATGCAGAAGGCTTTTGAAGCTGCCGGTTATGACCCTTCCTATGGTCGGGTAACGGTGTCCAACCGGCCTGATCTGTGCGAATATCAGTGCAACGGCGCATTGGCTGCCGCCAAGGCTTATCGGTGCGCCCCCATCCAGATCGCCACAGCCGTGGCTGAAAAGCTGGACGCGGCTGACTTTTCCATGTGTGAGGCGGTCATGCCCGGCTTCCTGAACCTGAAGCTCAGCGACAGCTTTTTGCAGAATTATCTGGAGGCCATGCGCACCGCCCCGGATTTTGGCATTGAAAAGCTCGGCACCGGCAAGACTGTTGTGGTGGACTACGGCGGACCGAACGTTGCCAAGCCCCTGCACATCGGCCACCTGCGCTCTGCCATCATTGGTGAGAGCCTGAAGCGGCTGTATAAATTCTTCGGCTACAACACCCTTGGTGATATCCACCTGGGCGACTGGGGTCTGCAAATGGGTCTGATCATTGCCCAGCTGCAGGAGCGCCAGCCGGACCTGTGCTACTTTGACGAAACCTACACCGGGGAATATCCTGCCCAGCCGCCTTTTACCATTGCGGAGTTGGAGGAAATTTATCCTGCCGCTGCGGCTAAGAAGAAAGAGGACGAAGCCTTCGCAGAAAAGGCACACACCGCCACCTATGAGCTGCAGACCGGCCGCCCCGGCTACCGGGCGCTGTGGAAGCACATTATGAATGTATCCCTTGCGGATATGCGCAAGATCTATGATCATCTGGACGTGCATTTCGAATCCTGGCTGGGCGAAAGCGACGCTGACCCCTACATCCCCCCGATGATCGAGGATCTGAAAGCAAGAGGTCTGGCGATCCAGTCCGAGGGTGCGTGGGTCATTCCTGTGGCAGAAGAAACGGATAAAAAGGAAGTGCCCCCCTGTATTCTGGTCAAGTCCGACGGCTCTGCTATTTATGCCACCACAGACCTTGCCACTATGGTCCAGCGGATGCAGGACTTTAAGCCGGACAAGATCTTCTACATCACCGACAAGCGTCAGGCGCTGCACTTTGAGCAGATCTTCCGGGCCGCCAAGAAAAGCGGCATCGTGCCGGAAAGCACCGAGCTTGAGCATTTGGGCTTCGGCACGATGAACGGTGCAGACGGCAAGCCCTTCAAGACCCGGGAGGGCGGTGTGATGCGCCTGGAGCGGCTCATTGCAGAAATGACTGAGTTTGTTCGGGCAAAGGTGGTGGAAAACCAGATCGTTGCGGAAAACGATGTGGAGGAAACCACCCAAAAGATCGCCATGGCTGCGCTGAAGTACGGCGACCTTTCTAACCAGCCCACCAAGGATTACGTGTTCGATATGGACCGTTTTGCCGCCTTTGAGGGCAATACCGGACCGTATATTCTGTATACCATCGTGCGGATCAAATCCATTTTGACCCGGTACGGTGCATGGGAAAACCTTCCCATCCAAGTGCCTGCAAATGCGTATGCCAAGGATCTGATGCTGGCCATCACCAGACTGGCCCCGGCACTGGAATCCGCTCTGCGGACCTCTGCCCCCAATCTGGTCTGTGCGTATATTTACGAGCTGGCAGGCGCGGTCAATAAGTTCTACCATGAGACCCGTATCCTGACCGAGGAAGACAGATCCCTGCAGGCAGGCTACATTTCCCTGATCGCGCTGGCAAAGAATATTCTGGAGTGCTGCATCGATCTGCTGGGCTTCTCCGCCCCTGAGAAAATGTAAGAAAAGGGGCTGTAAAAAAACGCATATTTTTCCAAGGTGAATGAAAAAGTTTGGGAGGTAGCTCGAAAATTGAGCTACCTCCCTCATTTTATCAAATTTCTGTT
>CAYLNV010000237.1:0-2351 GCA_964385085.1 uncultured Oscillospiraceae bacterium | reverse complement strand
ACCTACTGATTACAAATCAGTTGCTCTACCAACTGAGCTATACCGGCGGCTCAAAACAGAACACGCTTATTATAGCTATCTGCACAGTTTTTGTCAAGCCTTTTTTTCTGTTTTTTCAAAAAAGATAAGACCGTTCGAATCCGCCCGTTATGATCTGTTTATTTCTTTTATAACATCTTGCCTTTCTGCTATTTTGCAGTCCAGATTTTGTATGTGAACTTTTCGTAAAAGCGGATTGTCTTTTTCGGATTCCCGTGATAAAATCAGAGTACATTTCCGCAGAACGGAGGCGAGCCTTTTGAAACAAACCACATCCCCTGCCCGCAAGGCAAATGCTGTTTTGGCAGATGTTGGTAGATTTTTCTTATATCTTTTGCCTGTTGCCTGGGCTTATTTCATGATCGAATTATGCTGCTACCGCCTATTAAAGCCCGCTGAAGCAAGCAGTCTTATCTTTGGCGCATTGTGGGCTTTCTTATTGGCTTCCCTGATCCTGCTGCTGCCCAAAAAGGCCGGTCGGATCACCTTTGGTATTACCTATTATGTAATGACCGGATGGTCCATCGCGCAATGCGGCTACTATCAGATGTTCGGCAAGCTGATGTGGCTGACTACCATCTTTTTTGCTGATGAGGGTGCTGTTTATATCGGAGATGTGCTAAGCTCCTTTTCTGCCCTGTGGTGGATCAGTCTGGCACTTCTTGTCCTGATCGGTGCCCTTGTGATCTGGATGTTCCCGAAAGGACTTCCCAAATTCATTGTCCGCCTTCCCTATCTGGCTGTTACGGCCGCTATGATCATCGGCCTTTGCGTGCTGCCGGAGACTGTTTTCCAGCGGGACAATGATGTATGGGGCACACGCTCCGACTACGGTCAGTCCTCTTCCTATCGTGCCCGGTACAACACCATGTATGATGCAAAAAGCGTGTATGACATCTGCGGTGTCTATCAGCTTTTAATGCGGGATGTCTGGAAGCATCAGCTTTATCCCCTGACACCCGGCTATTGGGTCGCCAAGCAGCAGGAGACCGCTGAGATCGATGAATACTTTGCACAGCGGGGCGAAGCCGGTGAAAACGAAATGACCGGTATTCTGGAAGGTAAAAATGTGGTCCTTGTGCTGATGGAATCCATGGATGACTGGATGATCACCGAAGCAGATACACCTACACTGTATCGGCTTATGGGCGAGAGCATCAACTTTACAAATATGTACACCCCCGGCTACGGCAGCACCCGGACCCTGAACTCAGAGTTCTGTATGAACACCGGTGTTTATATGCCAACCACCGGCAGCTACCTGTTTAACTATGTAACCAATGACTTTAATCAGTCTATTGCCGCTCAGCTTACGGACAACGGCTACTCTGCTGAGGTCTTTCACTATAACAGCCCCAGCTTTTACAGCCGTGGTGTATTTGAGCCGGCTCTGGGCTACGATTCCTATATCTGCTATGAGGATTATACCACTGACACAGATGCCTTGTATGACGACTGCTTGCTCTTTGAGATCCCTGAGATCAGCGATCAGTTCTTCCGGGACGGCAAGACCTTAAATACCATTATCACCCGCTCTGCGCATTTGAGCTATAAGTACAATGAGGTCCTGAGCAATTATGCGCTGAAGCAATATCCGGAATACCGGGGCAAATACGGCAGTGAGGAAGAGGACTGTGCACGGCTGAAGGCAAAGCTGGTGGACGATATGTTCGCGCGGCTTCTGGAGGAGCTGGAAGCGAACGGGCTGTTGGAAAACACCGTGATCATCGGCATGACCGATCATTACACCTACGGCTACAAGAACATGGAAGAGCTTTACGATCACTCTGATGTGGACGATGACCTGTTGCTGGAGAAGACACCCTTCTTCATTTGGTCGGCTGACGGTCCTGACATGGAGGTAACGAAGACTGTCAACACCTCCGATGTTCTGCCTACCGTTCTGAATCTTTTGGGGATCGATTCTCCCTATAATTATCTGGGCCAGGATGCCTTTGATCCGGATTATCAGGGCTATGCTATTTTTCCGGACGGAAGCTGGATCAGCAACGGGGTCGCCTGCAAATTGGAAGCCCATGGATCTACGATCCTGCGCAATGAATACGATGTTGCCATCACCGATGAACTTCTGGCAGAAATGTCCTCCCTGTCGGAAACCTATATTCAGATCAGCAATCTGCTTTTGACATCCAACTATTATAAAACGATACGATAATATAAGGGCGCGTTGCAAAACCTATGCAATGCGCCCTAATTTATGCAATTGTCTACATCCTGCGGATGTAGGGGCGACCAGTGGTCGCCCGCGGGCGGCTAATAGCCGCCCCTACTAGTCTGTAACAACTAAAACT
>CAYLNV010000236.1:0-2352 GCA_964385085.1 uncultured Oscillospiraceae bacterium | reverse complement strand
TGGCCTATACTGCCTCTGCCGTTACCTTTATGCTGGAGAATATCCCCATTCCGGTGGTGTTCACCGGCTCTCAGCTTCCTCTTTCAGACCCCTTCTCCGACGGACCGGACAACCTGCGCACCGCCTTTGCCATGGCCGCCGCAGGACACCCCGGTGTGTTTGTGGCCTTTGACCGAAAGGTCATGCTGGGCTGCCGGGCGGTGAAGGTGCGGGCCTCGGATTTCTCCGCCTTTGAAAGCGTCAATGCCCGCTATGCGGCGGTGGTCAGCCATCGGGGACTGGTGGTGGACACAAAGCGCCTGCCCTGTGTGCAGGGTACGCCCCGGCTGCTGGACACCATCAGCAAGGATGTTTTCCTGCTAAAGCTGACCCCCGGTCTTGCACCGGAAATTTTCGATGCACTGCTGAGTCTGGGCTGTAAGGGCATCGTCATCGAGGCCTTCGGCCTGGGCGGCTTCAATGTTCTGAACCGGGGACTTTCCGGTATCCAGCGGGCCGTGGAGGCTGGTGTCAGCGTGGTGGTTACCACCCAATGTCTGTATGACAGCTCGGACCTGCGGGTCTATCAGGTAGGCAACCGCCTGCTGGATATGGGTGTGATCCAGGGTCGGGATATGACCTCGGAGGCCGCCATGACCAAGCTGATGTGGGCCATCGGCCAGGGCTTGGACCAGAAGGCGATCCAGGCACTGTTCCAAACCAATCTGGCAGGGGAGATAACCCCCTGAAATTACAGGGTAGAAAACCCGCAAAAGATATGCTATAATACATTTTTAGAAAACATTGGGAGGTCAGTATGGGATTTGATGGACTGCTGGGCAACGAGCGGCTGAAGGAACAATTGCGCCGCAGCATCAGCCGTGGCCGTGTTTCCCATTTTTACCTGATCAGCGGACCGGTTGGGTCCGGTAAGCATACCCTGGCCTCCTTGTTGTCCGCCGGGATCTTGTGCAAGGAAGCCGATGCACCCTGCTTAACATGCCCTTCCTGCCGGAAGGTGCTGTCTAACAACCACCCGGATGTGATCACCGTTACAGACCCGGAGCATAAAAATGTAGCCGTTAAGATCGTCCGCAAAATGCGGGATGATGTGTTCGTCCGACCCAACGAAGCCCACCGGAAGATCTATATCCTTCCTCAGGAATTGGGAGCAGAGGGGCAAAATGCCCTTTTAAAAATTCTGGAAGAGCCTCCCAGCTACGGTGTGTTCCTGCTGCTGACAGACAATCCGGAAAAACTGCTGCCCACCATCCGTTCCCGCAGCACAGAGCTTTCCCTGAACGCGCTGCCGGAGCCGCTTTTGCGCCGACAGCTTGCGGAGACGTTCCCCGAAGCAGACCCAGACCAGCTTACCGGTGCGATCGCACGGTCCGGCGGTTATTTGGGGCAGGCACTCTCCTTGCTGAGATCCGGAAGCGCCATCTGCCCCCAGACGGAGGGCTTTGCCCGCAGCTTTGCTGCCCGGGATGCCATCGGGCTGCTGCAAGTGCTGGTACCTATGGAGAAGTGGAAGCGGGATCAGGTCCTGCCGGTGCTGGAGGAATGGCTGCAGCTTCTGCAAAGCGCGCTGGCCAGCCGCTACGGTGTACAGGCGCTTTCGCCTATGGCGCGGCAGCTTAGCACCGCCCGCAGCTCCCAGGAGATCACAAAAGCGATCCGTCTACTACAAAAAGCCATCGAATATACCCAAGGCAATGCGTCTGTGGCTGCTGTCTGCGGCTATCTGGAATGGGCTCTGCGATAGGCTGAGAGGAGTATATGAATGAACGACCATAAAAACCAAATGCCCGACACTGTGGAAGTGGTGGATATCCAGTTCCGCCCCGGGCAGAAGATCTATTATTTCGATCCCAAAGGCCTGACCTGCCGTCAGGGCGACCCGGTGATCATTGACACCGCCCGGGGTCCGGAATACGGCATTTGCGCCGGCGGCAATCACAGCATTTTGAAGAAAGATGTGGTAGCGCCCTTGCGCCCTGTTTTGCGTCTTGCCAACATTCAGGACAAGAAGGTTGCCGCGGAAAATCAGGAAAAAGAGCGGAAGGCCTATCAGGTCTGCCTGCAGAAGATCGACGAAATGAAGCTGGATATGCAGCTTGTGAGCGCGGAATGTGCCTTTGACGGCAGCAAGCTCCTGTTTTTCTTCACCGCCGACGAGCGGGTGGACTTCCGGGAGCTGGTAAAGAGTCTGGCAAGCACCTTCCACACCCGGATCGAGCTGCGTCAGATCGGTGTCCGGGACAAGGCCCGGATGGTAGGCGGCCTGGGTATTTGCGGCCGGCCCTTCTGCTGCGCCAGCTTCCTGGACGATTTCCAGCCGGTGTCCATCAAGATGGCAAAGACCCAGAATCT
>CAYLNV010000235.1:0-2358 GCA_964385085.1 uncultured Oscillospiraceae bacterium | reverse complement strand
GGCTATGAACCGGCATTGTGACCGGGATACTTATCTGGAAAAGGTCCGTTATGCCAAGTCGGTCATGCCCGATCTGGTGCTGACCAGTGATGTGATCGTTGGCTTCCCGGGAGAGACAGCGGAAGAATTTGAGGAAACCATCTCACTGATCCGGGAAGTGCGGTACGATTCCCTGTTCACCTTTATTTTCTCTCCCCGGAACGGCACACCTGCCGCTACCATGGACGACCCCACACCCAGGGAAGAAAAGAACCGTCGGTTTGACCGGCTTTGTGCCGTGCAGAATATGATCTCCGAAGATATTCACAACGGGTACGTTGGAAAGACCATGCTTTGCCTCGTTGATGGCACTGACAAGGATATGCTTACCGCCCGAACGGAAGGTGGACGGCTGGTGCGCCTGTCAGGACCTGACACCCTGATCGGCACATTTGTACCTGTTACCATCACCGGTGCTTCCACCTGGAGCTTGACCGGAGCGCTTTCCACACAGAAATAACCAAAGAAAGAGGTTAAGCCTATGGCTGCCAACAATGAAATGACGCCCATGCGGCGGCAATATTATCAGATCAAGGAGCGCAATCAGGACTGTATCCTGTTTTTCCGTCTGGGCGACTTCTACGAAATGTTCGATGAGGATGCCAAGCTGGCTGCCCATGAGCTGGACCTGACCCTGACCACCCGTGATCGGGGCAAGCCCAAGGAGGAGCAGAATCCCATGTGCGGTGTTCCCTACCATTCTGCAGATGCTTATATCGCCCGGCTGGTTGCCAAGGGCTATAAGGTAGCTGTGTGCGAGCAGGTGGAGGACCCGGCACAGGCCAAGGGTCTTGTGGAGCGTGAGGTTACCCGGATCGTTACCCCCGGCACGGTAACAGAAAGCTGCATGCTGGACGAAAGCAGGAACAATTACATCGCCTGCCTGTATGCTGACGGCGGCAAGGTGGGTCTTGCCTTCTGTGATATTTCCACCGGCGCATTTTATACGACCGTCTGCGATGATGCCCCCTCTGCTGCGTCTGAATTAGGCCGTTTTGCCCCCGCTGAGGTCCTGCGTTACGGAAAGGACTGCGTAAACCCTGTCTATCAGGACACCCTGTTCCACAGGCTCAACTGCTGTGTGGACGAAGGAAAGCCGGAGCAATTTGATCTGTCCTCCTCGGAGGCGATCCTTGAAAAGCATTTCGGGCAGAGCCTTTCCCAGCTCGGGATCGCCAGCCTGCCGGAGGCCGTGATGGCCAGCGGCACACTTCTTCAGACCCTTATGACCCTTTTGAAGAATGATCTTTCCCACATTCTTCAGCTTCAATATTACACCACCGGCCTATTTATGGATCTGGATCTGGATGCCAGAAGAAATCTGGAGCTGACAGAATCCATGCGCAGCAAGGAAAAGAAAGGCACTCTTCTGTGGGTGCTGGACAAGACCCGCACCGCCATGGGCGGCAGAACCCTGCGTAGCTGGCTGGAAAAGCCCTTGCTGGACGCATCTGAGATCGTCCGGCGGCAAAACTTGGTCGCGGAGCTGGTAAGCAAGAACATTGCCCGGGGTGAATTACAGGAAGCGCTGCGGTATGTAACCGATCTGGAGCGGATGATCACCAGAGCCGTAACCGGCTCTATCAACGGCCGTGATCTTCTGGGTCTTGCTCAGGGTCTGCGGGCATTGCCGGATGTAAAACGGCTGCTGGAAGCCATGGACTCCCCTATGGCAAAAAAGCTCGCTCTGACCATCGATCCTCTGACAGACTGCGCTGACCTGATCGAAAACACCATTGGTGATGATCCTCCCCAGACCATTCGGGAAGGCAAGCTGATCCGTGAAGGTGCAGACCCTGAGGTGGACCGTCTGCGGGATATTATGAACGGCGGACACAGCACCATTTTGGCCATCGAAGCAAAGGAGCGGGAAGCTACCGGTATCCGCACATTGAAGGTCAGCTACAACCGGGTGTTCGGTTACTACATTGAGGTTTCCAAATCCTTTATGGGTCAAGTACCGGAGCATTATATCCGTAAGCAGACCCTTGCCAACAACGAACGCTACATCACTCCGGAATTGAAGGAGCTGGAAGAACAGGTCCTGACTGCAAAGGACAGAGTAACTGCCCTTGAATATCAGCTATTTGTGGAATTGCGGGATAAGCTGGCCGCCGAGGCTCACAGAGTACAGGCTTCCGCTGCTGCTGTGGGCGCAGCGGATGCGATCTGCTCCCTGGCGGCAGTGGCTGTTCAGCAGAACTACTGCCGTCCCGAGATCACATTGGGCAACGAGATCCTTATTACTGACGGACGTCATCCCGTGGTAGAAAAAATGCTCACCGATTCCCTCTTTGTGCCCAACGACACTGCTCTGGG
>CAYLNV010000234.1:0-2384 GCA_964385085.1 uncultured Oscillospiraceae bacterium | reverse complement strand
AGATCACCGAGGATGAGCAGAAGAAGGCAGAGAAGGATCTGCAGGATCTGCTGGATAAGTACACTAAGAAGGCAGACGAAGCTCTGGCTGCAAAGGAAAAGGAGCTTATGGCTCTGTAAAAAAATAAGAGGGGGCGCTTGCGCCCCCCAATATGTTACATTTGCAAATTCAACAGAAAGAGGTGGTAATATGGCAGTTAAGGAACGGAATATGCCCCGCCATATTGCTATTATTATGGACGGCAACGGCCGCTGGGCGAAAAAGCGGGGTCTGCCCCGTACAGCCGGACACGCTGCCGGTGCAGAGGCCTTTCGGAGAACGGCCAACTACTGCCGCACATTGGGTGTAAAGTACCTGACGGTCTATGCCTTTTCCACGGAAAACTGGAAGCGCTCAGCGGAGGAAGTGGCTGGGATCATGAAGCTTCTTGGCAAATATCTGGAAGAAGCACTGATGGATATGGAAAAGAACCATGTGCGCTTCAAATTTTTTGGAGACCTGAGCCGCCTGAGCCCGGAGCTGCAAAAGCTGTGCCGGGATGCTGAAGTCCGGTCTGCGGACTATCATGAGGTGCAGGTCAACTTCTGCCTGAATTATGGGGGCAGGGATGAGATCGTGAAGGCATCCCAGGCCTTTGCTCGCGATGTAGCCACCGGTAAGTATAAGCCGGAGGAGCTGACAGAGGCACTGCTTTCCTCCTATTTGTACTCGAAGGATGTTCCTGATCCGGAGCTGATCATCCGTCCCTCCGGGGAGATGCGCACCAGCAATTTCCTGCTGTGGCAGTCTGCTTATTCGGAGTATGTATTTTTGAATGTTTTGTGGCCGGATTTCCAGCCGAAGGATCTGGACGAGGCCATTGAAGTGTATTATCAACGCAACCGTCGCTTTGGGGGAGTATAAAGATGAAGACCCGTATTATTGCGGCTGGCATTTTGCTGCCGCTGCTTTTGATCATCGTGCTGGTTCTGCCGACCATCTGGACAGCGATCCTGTTCGGCCTGATGGCCGCGATCGGCGCTTATGAGCTGCTGTGGGGAACAGGCCTTGTGAAGCAGCCAAGATTGATCGGTTATACCGCCGTTATGGCACTGTTGGTTTCCATATGGAGCTGGGCCGGATATACTTACCCGGTGGCGCTGATCGCAGTTTTGCTGTTTGTGGCAGCACTGTACGGAGAATTGCTTGCCTCCAGGGGGAAGCTTCCTTATGAAAAGCTGATGGTCTGTATTGCAGGCGGTATCCTGATCCCGTTTATGCTGACTGCACTGGTGCGCCTGCACAGCGCAGAAAATGGCCGTTTTTTGATCCTGATCCCATTTGTGCTGGCATTTCTTTCTGACACCGGTGCGTATTTTGCAGGCCGGGCATTTGGTAAGCACAAGCTGGCCCCTGTTATCAGTCCCAACAAGACAGTTGAAGGTGTTGTGGGCGGTGCAGCCGGTGCGGTGATCGGTATGCTGATCTACTGCCTGGTTTTGGATCTGGCCTTTGGGTTCGAGGCAAACTATCTCTATGCGCTGGTATACGGTCTGCTGGGCTCTCTGGCGGCGGTGTTTGGCGATCTGGCCTTTTCTGCGATCAAGCGGCAGGTCGGGATCAAGGACTATGGCAATTTGATCCCCGGCCACGGCGGAATATTGGACCGGTTCGATTCTATGACTGTGGTCGCGCCCTTGACAGAAGCACTGCTGCTTCTGATTCCGGTGGTGGTGAAATAATATGGTAAAGTGTGTAAGCATTTTGGGCTCGACCGGCTCTATCGGACGGCAAAGCCTTGATATTATTGATAATCTGGGCCTGCCGGTGGCGGCATTGACTGCCGGAACGAATGTAGCGCGCATGGCCCTGCAGTGCCGCGAATACCGCCCGAAGCTGGCGGTTATGGCAACAGAGGAAGCGGCCGCCCGGCTTCAGACTGAGATCGGAGACTTGCCTACCAGGATCGCATGGGGCGAAGCAGGTCTTATGGAAGCGGCCACCATCCGGGAAGCAGACTGTGTGATCACAGCCGTTGTAGGCATGGTTGGTCTGAAGCCGACCCTTGCGGCCATTCGTGCAGGCAAGCGCATTGGCCTTGCAAATAAGGAGACCCTGGTCTGTGCCGGTGAGCTGGTGATGGCGGAAGCCAAAAAGTATCACACAGAGATCATCCCGGTGGATTCGGAACATTCCGCAATTTTTCAATGCCTGATGGGCATGAACCATAAGCGGGAGGTAAAGAAGATCATTCTGACCTGCTCCGGCGGCCCGTTTTACGGAAAGACCAAAGAGGAACTGGGCATTGTTACAAAGGCAGATGCCTTAAAACACCCCAACTGGAAGATGGGTGAGAAGATCACCATCGATTGTGCGACCCTGATGAATAAGGGCCTGGAAGTGAT
>CAYLNV010000233.1:0-2385 GCA_964385085.1 uncultured Oscillospiraceae bacterium | reverse complement strand
TTGCACCTGACCATCCTCACACAGCGCAGTGGTCCTCTCTGCTGCTTAACTGGTTTAGACGCCTTGGCTGGATCAACTAAATCAAATGGGTCTATTGCAAAAGCTCTTTGCAATAGACCCATTTTATTATTTTTGATAACGGAGTGTATATGCGCTGTGGGAAACAGAACCGTCAGCATAAACCGAATGGTCCAGTATTCTTTCAAAACCGCAAGCCCTGTGCACTGCCAGAGATGCCGCGTTGCTTTTATCAATATGGGAATACACGACCATGCTGCCCAGCTCAGAAAGCACAGCACAGATAAGTGCCGTTGCATATCCTTTTCTGCGTTCTGTCGGAGCTGTCTCCAGCCCTTCTAAAAGCAAGCCGTCCCTGTATGGTTCCATTCGCAGAACGGCCACATAGCGGTCTGAGCGCTCCCAAACTGCATAAAAGGCAGTTTTATCCCGAAAAAAGCACTTTACTTCACCATAAAGGTCCTGCTCTGCATACAAAAGCTGCTCTCCAATTGAACGATCAGGATAATTCAGCCGTCCATTCTCCTGACAGCTTTGGGCATACACACCCGCCAACAGCCGAAAATCCAATTCATCTATGGAACGTATTATTTTCAGCATCCCGTGCCATTCCTTACCTTGCGTATTTTGCAACGATCCGGTGCATTTCCTCGAACTGCTCTTCCATGTCCTTAACCAGCTTAAACTGGGTGCGGCAGCGGTCCAAATTCTGATTCGGCTGGCTCACGCGGAAATAGTGATCACCCTCCAGATAATCCGTCAAAAAGCGCATACCACATTCAAAGGTCATCAACCGCGCACCCCAGGGCAGGCACTCCAGCTCCGTTTCGGTGAGACAGCCGTCAGTCCCTTCCAGGAATCCACGGGTATAGGCCTCGTAAAGCTCAAGGTCAAAGGTAACCTTCGTCAGGTCCTTTTCGCTTTCATCACAGCGATTAGCGCCAAAGCGAATGGAATCACCAAAATCATACACAGAAAATCCGGGCATAGTCGTGTCCAGATCGATCACACAAATCCCCTCACCGGTCATGTTGTCGATCAGGATGTTGTTCAGCTTTGTATCGTTATGGGTTACCCGCAGCGGGAGCTTTCCCTCCCGATATGCCTGCAAAAGCACAGAGCAGTCTGCCTGCCGTTCCAGAACAAATTCGATCTCCTTCTGAACATCCTTGGCTCTGTTCATGGTATCCGCAGCAAGTGCCGCCTGAAATTTCGCAAACCGGTCTTCTGTGTTATGGAAGTTGGTAATCGTCTCATGGAGCGTGTGAGCCGGGTAATCCTGCAATTGCTTCTGGAAGCGCCCAAATGCCCGGGCAGATGCTTCAAACAGCTCCGGTGTTGCACGCTGCAGACAGACCGTACCTTCGATATAAGGGGTCAGCCGCCAGACACGGCCTGTGCTGTCGGTATAATAATCCTTCCCCTCTTTCGTCTTGACCAAGCTCAGGGTCTCCCGCTTCGGATCACCACCGGCCGCCTGGATCTTATCCCGCAAATAGGAGGTGATTCCAATAAAGTTTTCCATCAGCTCCTCAGGATGCGGGAAGGCTGTTGTAGAAAGTCCCTGCAAAATGAAGCGGACCGCGTCTCCATCCTGGGGCTGGCACAAAACGCAATAGGTATCATTGATATGCCCCTGTCCATAACGCACTGCGCCTAATAATGTATTCGGAAATTGGTATGCGCCCAGCACTTCATGCAAAATTTCAGACCCATCCGGTATGTAGATTCCCATAATTTGCTCCTCCGCAATTTCTATTTTCATCCATTATAGAAAAAACGCACTGCAAGGTCAATGCAGAAATCCACACAAAATGTATCTTAATCCCCTTATTCAGCAAAAATGCAGGAGAAAGACTCTCCTGCATTTATATTTATAAGCTTTCGCCCAAAATAGACTTTGTCGCATATGCATTCAGGCTCATATCTGCAATATTACCTGACAGGAATTCATAATACCCCTGGGCGCCGATCATAGCCGCATTGTCTCCGCACAGGGAAAGCGGTGGCATATATACCTCTGCGCCCAGCTTTTTTGCTGCCGCAAGAACATCTGCACGAATTCTGGAATTGGCGGCTACTCCACCGGCAACTGCCAGCTTCTTTCTTCCAGTCTTCTCCATTGCCTGGATCACTCTTGGCACAAGGGTATCGGAAACGGCCGCAGAAAAGGCTGCACACAGGCTGTTGACATCCAGCTCCTCCCCTACCTGCTGGGCATGGTGGATGAGGTTCAGGGCAGCGGTTTTCAGCCCGGAAAAGCTCATATCAAGGGGATTTTGTCCAGGCTTGGAGCGAGGAAGCACATACTTGGTTTCATCGCCCAGCGTGGCAGCCTTGTCCAGTGCCGCGCCACCGGGATAGGGC
>CAYLNV010000232.1:0-2385 GCA_964385085.1 uncultured Oscillospiraceae bacterium | reverse complement strand
TAGTTATGAAAAAAGCAACTACCGAGTATTCCTCAATAGTTGCTTAAGTCAACAGGTATTTAATTTGCCGGTAACTTGCCGGTCATTTGCTGGGCATAGAAAAACCACCGTTCCGTTACAGGCTCGGTGGTTAATCGATGTTGACCATAAAACTGCACTTATTGCAACAGAAGAAATGGCTGCTTTTGGGATCGTTCTCAGTAGAAACTTCTCCCTCGCCGCATTCAGGACAAGTCGGTGTTTTCCCATCTCTCAGGTGCTTGATAAATTCAATTGAATTTACTTTTTCCATTTGTTGCGGCCTCCTTTTCTCCATTGATATTCGGGATAAAGCTCTTTAACTGTTTTTATTATATTACGCTTATCCTGGAATGTCAACACTCCGTGTTCATGAATGTGCTCTCTAGCAAAACATACTGCTTCAGCGTATTGGCTGCCACCAATACCATACTTACAGTGTGTAACTTCGTGCACAAGTGTGGCTGCGGTTCTTTTTATCGTCTTCGTGTTTTTCGCATAAACCGTTATGTGCTTTCCAATCGTATTTCCTAATTCATCTTTCGGAGCATCTTCGGTATATGTCACTTCAACAAAGCATTTCCCGGAGGTGATAAACTCTATAGTTTCCTTGCCTATATCGCTTTTTGCCAGATTATTATACAAGCTTCTATGTGTAATCGCATCGCCCTTAAAAGGTTCCCATATAGTAACAGAATCTCTAAACCTTGCAGGGTCACGTAGTTCAGTACGTTTTTCTGCCAGTTTTGCCACACTCTCCGCCGCCTTGCCCTTTTTCCAGTCAAAGCCGGCGGTTTCCATCCGGGTGTGCTGTGTAGGCAAGCCTGCAGCCTTAGAGAACCGGGAATACTCCTGCTTGATAAGCTGCAAACGGATCTGATCTTGCTGCAGCTTGTCCTTGTCGCCCAGTTGTTCATCAATGAGTATTCTGCGCTTACGGTTACGGGCTGCACTCTCCAGCTTTCTCTGCCGTTGGGTAGCTTCGTACAAGGTGTAGTGCTTGCCTTCATAGGTAATGCCCTTCTCATTCTCCTGCCGCATCTCCTCCAGCTCTTCCGGAGTATACTGCGGACTGTTCACACCCAGAATAATGGGAAATGCGGCATGTCCACAGTTCAGTGTACCAATGCCACGCACAAGGCTGTTATTCAGGTTGGTGTATTCCTTGTCAGAATACTGCTTGCCCTGGTATGGCTCGTGGTCGGGGGCACTGCCACCGTGGGCAGACAGCTCCCAGCCATCACAGCCAAGATCATCGTGGTTCTGCTGGGAGATCTGCTCCTGCATAATTCCCATACTGCCCATAATATTGCGCCGTACAGCCGCTTCCAAAGAGGTATGTATGCCTGTCTCATAGTCAATCGTGCGGATACCTTTCTTTTTCAGGTTCTGCACAGCCTCACGGACAGCCGATATGTAATCCTGTGCGCCGGTGCTGACCTTCTGAAAAGCAAAATCACAGGCTTGTTGATAAGCCTGCGTAAGCTCTCGAAAATTGCCGTCCGGTCCAACAAAGCCCATTGTTTGGGTCATATCGGTCCTTCTAGCTAACGGTACTGACATTGTAACTGTGGCGGCTCAGCTGGGCCACGCAAGCGCAAGCACTACGGAAAACTTCTATGCACACATCATAGAGGAAAACAAAGCCAAAGCATCAGAGTGCATAGCAGATGTACTGCTCCGAAAGAAGGCATAAAAAATACCGCCCGGAGATCCGGACGGCGACCCAAAAAAGTAAGATTTTTGACCCATTGACCCAAAATTGACCCAAAATGCAAAATCAAGGCGTTTCATTTTGTGTGCAAAAGTTAGAAAAACCACCGTTTTCATTGCTGAAACGGTGGTTTTCATTGGCTCCCCTTGTTGGACTCGTTTGCATCTGCGCAAGCGCAGATATCTGTTCGCCTCGGTCCAGCCCTCGGCGGCAACAGTCCACCGGACTGTTGCATTTAGGTTATTCAAGTCCAGAGGTGAGCATAAAAAATGAACCATACCAAATGGTATGGTTCATTTTTGGCTCCCCTTGTTGGACTCGAACCAAAGCATTATGCCCGCGCTATACCCAGTAAATATAATTGGCTAGTACGATGAACGTTTGCGGTGCCCGGCGAAACCTGCGCCCAGCGAAGTGGTCTTGGTTTCTGCCGACCGCGGCACACGCTGCGCCATCGCTTCATCTGCCACCGGCAGCGCTCAGGCTCGCGGCTACCTCCTTCGCCCGCTCAGTCGGTAAAGCGACGGATCGGAAACCCAAGCAATTGACACAAGTACAGCAAAGAAAGCCAAAAAAACACCACCCATTTGGGTGGTGTTTTTTTGGCTCCCCTTGTTGGACTCGAACCAACGACCTGCGGATTAACAGTCCGT
>CAYLNV010000231.1:0-2414 GCA_964385085.1 uncultured Oscillospiraceae bacterium | reverse complement strand
GATCGATCCCCGGCTGATCGAAGCCGCCGAGGACTTGGGCTGTACGCCTGTGCAGGTCTTTGCCCGGGTGATCCTTCCCCTTTCTATGCCCGGAATACTCTCCGGCATCACAATGGTATTTGTGCCAGCAGTCTCCACCTTCTATATTTCCCAAAAGCTTGGCGGCACAGACACGATGCTGATCGGCGACGTGATCGAGCGGCAGTTCAAATCCGCCGGCAATCCTAATCTGGGCGCCGCCCTGAGCCTTGTGCTGATGCTTCTGGTGTTTGTTTGCACCGGCATTATGAACCGCTTTGGCTCTGACGAGGAAGGCGGTGTGGTAGTATGAAAAAAACCAACCGCATATTTACGGTCCTGATCTTTATTTTCCTGTATATTCCCATGGCAGTGCTGATCGTAGGCTCTTTTAACACCGGCAAAAATCTGGCTGTCTTTGAAGGCTTCACCTTAAATCAGTACCGGGAGCTTTTCCGGGACAAGGATCTTTTGGCATTGCTTGGCAACTCCCTGCTGATCGCCTTTTTGTCCACTGCCATTGCCACCGCCTTCGGCACACTGTCTGCAGTGGGTATCTACCGGATGAAGCCGAAGCTGCGCAAGGCAGTCATCAGCCTGACGAATATCCCTATGACAAATCCGGATATTGTCACCGGTATTTCCCTTTCCCTGTTGTTTGTTTTCATCGGCACAGGTCTTTTGGGTCAGCGGCAAAGTCTTAATTTCTGGACACTGCTCCTTGCCCACATCACATTTAATTTACCCTATGTGATCCTCAATGTGATGCCCAAGCTGCAGCAGATGAATCCGGCACTTCAGGATGCGGCAATGGACTTAGGCTGCACGCCTCTCCAGTCCTTTTTCAAGGTAACGCTCCACGAGATCATGCCCGGAATCATCTCCGGTGCAATTATGGCATTTACCATGAGTCTGGATGATTTCGTTATCAGTTATTTCGTTACCGGCTCCGATTTTGTGACCCTGCCGGTGAAGATCTATTCCTTCACCAAAAAGCCCATTCATCCCAAGATCTACGCAATGTTCACCCTGCTGTTCCTAATGATCTTTGTGCTGATGGTAACTATGAATCTGCTTCAGCTCCGTGGCGAAAAGCAGAAGAAGGAAAAGCGGGCAAAAGAAGTGAGCAGGGCAATGCGTACCTTCAGGCGGATCGCCGCTGCAGCCAGTGCCGTTGTCTTACTTCTGGGCAGTGTTCTGCTGATCGCAACTACCCGTCAGGATAAGATCACCCTGAATGTAATGAACTGGGGTCAGAATATTGCTGATGGCAGTGACGGAACACTGGATATCATCGCCGCCTTTGAAGAAGCCTATCCCTATATCGATGTAAATTACTCCGAGTATGCCTCCAATGAGGAGCTGTATTCCAAGCTCTCCGGCGGCGGTCTTGTGGTGGACCTGATCATCCCCTCCGATTATATGATCGCCCGGATGATCTCGGAGGATATGCTGCTTCCTCTGGATTTTGACAACATTCCGAACTACAGCAATGTGATCGATACCTATAAGGATCAGGCTTACGATCCGGAAAACAAGTACTCTGTGCCCTACACCTGGGGTACGGTTGGCATCATCTACAACAGTAAGTATGTGGACGAAGCGGATGTAACCGGCTGGGAGCTTCTGTGGAACGAAAAATACAAAGGTCAGATCCTGATGTTCGATAATTCCCGGGATGCCTTTGGCGTTGCCCAGTATATGCTGGGGCTGGATGTAAACACCACTGACAAGGCAGAGCTCCAGCAATGCGCCGATGCACTTTCTCAGCAGCGCCCCCTGGTGCAGCAGTATGTGATGGATCAGGTCTATGCCAAAATGGAAGAGGGCAATGCCTGGATCGCCCCTTACTATGCCGGTGATGCAATGATGATGATGGAAAACAATCCGGATCTTCGGTTCTATCTGCCGGAAAAACAGGCATTTAACCTGTTCATCGATGCAATGTGTATCCCCGCCTGCTGTCAGGAAAAAGAGGCTGCAGAGCTGTTCATCAACTTTATGTGCGATCCGGAGATCTCCGGTGCCAATATGGACTATATCTGCTACGGCTCTCCCATTGAGGGGGCAACTGCCTATATGGAAGATTATCTTGCCGAAAGTGAGATCATCTATCCTGCCGAGGAAATTCTGGAGCGGGGTCAAAGCTACGGCTTCCTGCCGGAGGAGATCACCCGGTATGTAGAAAACCTGTTCCTGCAGGTAAGACTTAATTAAGTACAAGGGGCGCGTTTTGCAACGCGCCCCTTGCTTGTTTTTCTATTAGCTTAAGTGGCTTTCGTTGATGAGGATATGCACATCATCCAACTGCTTCTGGGAAACAGAGGTAGGTGCATCCATCATCAGGTCCTGTGCGTTCTTGTTCATGGGGAAGGTAATGACCTCGCGGATGCTCT
>CAYLNV010000230.1:0-2418 GCA_964385085.1 uncultured Oscillospiraceae bacterium | reverse complement strand
GAGGTAGCTCAAAAATTGAGCTACCTCCCTCATTTTATCAAATTTTTGTTTGACGAACAGCTTTCCTAACACGCACGTCATTGCGAACCAGTGCGCACACTGGTGTGGCAATCCGTTTTTCTAACGAGAAAGTGATGTCAGCGCAATGTTTTTAGGGGTGCGGTTTGCCACGTCGCTTCGCTCCTCGCAAAGACGTGGAAGTACGATGGCTGGTAAAATCTATCGATACTGCGTCATCTTGAGCGAGCAAAGCGAGTCGAAAGATCTTCGCACCGATCATACCCATAAAGGCAAATAAATGCGCAGATCCTTCGACTTCACTGCGTTTCGCTCAGGATGACGCGATAGGTGTATATTGTTTTCAGAGGCGATGGTTCGCGCAATGAAATTTTTAATCATTTCCGAAGGAAATACCACAACTATCAACTGTCAATTGTCAACTGTCAACTCGCACAACAGTGCGTCAAACAGGAATTTACAGCTCTGCGTCTTTTTGTGCAGGGGTGTCCAGCAGTGTACCGTTTTCTGCAAACCTCGAGCCATGGCAAGGGCAATCCCAGCTATGCTCCCGGGGATTCCATTTCAGCGCACAGCCCAAATGGGGACACCGTTTGGCAGTGGGAATGGCAAAATCTGCCAGCGTTGCACCCAGATTGCACACCAACTGCTTATGCAGCACAGACCGGTCCGGGCGCAGGATCTTCTCCATAGGATTTTCTTTTCCCAGGAGCATATCCGTCAGCAGATCGGCCGCCACCATGGAATTGGTCATGCCCCAGGCATTAAAGCCCGTTGCCACAAACACATCTGGCATATTAGGTGAATACCGGCCCACATACGGCAGGCCGTCCAGGCTCATACAGTCCTGATTGGCCCAGGCGCAACGCTCCCTGGCTTCCGGAAAATACTGTCGGGCAATACGGCGCAGGTATTCAAAGCCGCCGCCCTTTTTTCCTGTACGGTGATCACCGCCGCCCATGAGCAGCAGCTCTCCGCAGCGTCGGAAGTACAGGCCCTGCCCTTCCAGCTCCGCCATGCTTGCCCCCGGATCGGGGGCATTTTCCAGCGCCAGCACATAAGACCGGCTCTGGTACAGCTTCATGAAATACAATCCCCGGCGGTTGATAAAGGGAAAATGGGTGGCAACGATCACCTGCTCGGCCCGGATCTTTTTGTCCTCCAGCTTTGCGGTCGTTCCCTCCAGCTCCAGCACTCGGGATCTTTCGTAAATTTCCAGCCCTTCTGCTGCCTCCATCAAGAATTTCAGGGGGTGGAACTGGGCCATATCCGGATAGATAACTGCTCCCACCGCCGGAACACTCAGAGGTATCGTTTCTTCAAACCGGGCGGGAAACCCCAGCCGGTTTACTGTCTGCACCTCCTGCTCCAGCCGGGCGGGGTCGTTGGCTGTGAACTGGATAGATGGTACTGTCTCAAGATCACAGGGGTATTTCTTCGCCATTTTGCGGTACTCTGCCACCGCATCCAAATTTGCGTGCAGATATGCCCGTGCCGTGCTTTCTCCAAAGTCTCTGACCATGTCCTGATACAAATAGTCATGCTGGGCGGTCAGCACTGCGGTGGTCCGGGCTGTAATGCCCTCCCCGATGCGTTCTGCTTCCACCAGCACCACATGCTTGCCTGTGTCCTGCAGCTTCCGGGCGCACAGGATACCTGCCATACCCCCGCCGATCACCAGCACTTCGGTTTCCATGTCCTTTTTCAGGTCGGGATACCGCGTCCGCTTGTATGTTTTTTGCCAAATTGATTCCATGAAAACAACTCCTTTTGGATAGTATTGGCAGAAAGCGCCCGTGTTTATACACAGCTTATGACCCATATTTCAGACGATCGTAAGCTATCCTCTTTGACGGTGGTTTTCTCTATAAAAAAAGAATGGATACCCGTTTGGATGCCACTTAGTTAGTGCCATTACCCGCTTGGGTATCCATTTTTAGTGTACAATGGGGAACTTACAGATTTCCCCCAAAAACGTTTATGAAGTCCATACCGTCAGTTGAAAGAGTATCCCTCCCCCTTCCTCCGACGGGATTTGGGGCAAATTTTGCAGTAATATGGGAATACACGGAACTACCTTCTGTGTTCCAAAGGCTCCCCTGCCAAGGGGAGCTGGCAATTGCCGATTTCAGGCAATTGCCTGAGGGCTTGCAATGGGAGCGCTGCCTGTGGCAAAAAAGCGACCTACGCAATGGGCAGCAGTCTGCGAGAAACGAGCCTGCTTTATCAGGCGAAGCTTCTGCAGGGCGCCGCAACCCGGGCAAGAAAACCACTCCACCGCTGACGCGGTCCCCCTCTCCTTTCAGGAGAGGCTCTTCGTCGGGAGCAAGCCATAAGCCCTACCATAACTTCTTCACTATTCACTATTACTTATTACTTCAAAGCCCTAAAGGCGTTTTT
>CAYLNV010000229.1:0-2423 GCA_964385085.1 uncultured Oscillospiraceae bacterium | reverse complement strand
GCGAATTGAAAATTGAAAGTTGAAAATTGAAAATTATGGTATTTCCTTTGGAAATTATTTTAATGTAGGGGCGGCAATCTGCCGCCCGCGGGAGGCTAATAGCCTCTCCTACTATTCGATAAACAGAAATTTGACAGGCAGGAAACAAATAGGAGCTGTCTTGCTTTTCCAAGACAGCTCCGTAATATTTACTTAGCGGATCACATCGCAGCCAAGGTAGGGACGCAGGACCTCCGGAACGACCACAGAGCCATCCGGCTGCTGATAGGTCTCAATGATGGCAGCCAGCACTCTGGGGGTGGCAATGCCGGAGCCGTTCAGGGTGTAAGCAACCTCACGCTTGCCCTCAGCGGTAATATACTTGATGTTGGCCCGTCTTGCCTGATAGTCGGAGAAGTGGCCCACAGAGGAGACCTCCAGCCAGCGCTTTGCGCCGGGTGCATAAACCTCGATATCGTAGCAGCGGCCGTACTTGTCGCCCATATCACCGGTGCAAAGATCCACCACGCGGTACTGCAGCTTCAGATCCTGAATGATCCGCAGGCAGTCAGCCAGCAGGTCAGCCAGCTCCTTGTCCTTCATCTGGGGCTCGACCACCTTCACCAGCTCCACCTTATGGAACTCATGAACTCTCTGCAGGCCTCGGGTGTCCTTACCGGCACTGCCGGCCTCTCTGCGGAAGCAGACAGTGTAGCCGCAGCGGTACTGAGGCAGCTCTCCTGCCTTGAAGGTCTCGTTGGCAAAGCAGCCGGTCAGCGGGACTTCCGCTGTGGGGATCAGCCACAGATCATCCAGCGCAGCTTTATACTGCTCAGCGCTGAACTTAGGCAGATGGCCGGTATACATCAAGGTCTGAGAAGACACCATATGGGGAGGTGTAACCTCCAGATACTTTTCACCGTGGAGCTTCAGGCCATAGGACACCAGCGCCCGGAGAAGCTGAGAGCCCTTGCCCTTATACATTGCAAACATGGCACCGGAGATCTTGCTGGCAGCCTCGTTGTCCAGAATCCCCAGCTCCTTGCCCAGCTCCCAGTGGGGCTTGGGTTCATCCACTGCACACTTGTGGTAATCCTCACATTCCGCTACCACCACATTGTCATTTTCGTCCTTACCCTCAGGGGCATCCTCATCGGGGAAGTTGGGAATATCATACAGCAGCTCCTTGCATGCGTCCTCCAATTCGCCCAGAGCCTTTTCCTTCTCGGCGATCTCGTCGCGCAAGGCACGCTTGGCATCCACTGAGATCTCACGATCCTTGTTCCATGCATTTCTCTTAGCCCGCAGCTCATCCAGCTCGGTCTTTGCCTTCTTCATTGCAAGGAGCGCTTCTTCCAGCTTATCGATATTGGAAACATCATAACCCTTCCGGGCAATAGAGCGCTTAACAGACTCCTTATCCTTCAGAACAAGATTTTGATCAATCATTTGGTTGCAGTCCTTTCCTAGTCATAATGGTCATAATGGGAATATTATACAACCCCTTTCCCGTTTTGACAACAAGAATTTCAAAAAAGAAAAAGATTTCGTTTTTTCTGTCCTGAGAAGGGGGATCCGCTTGACTTTTTTTATCAATTATGATATGTTCTTCTCGTAAAAATGGGGCATATGTCGTTTCCTTTTGGCATCTGTCCTGTTTTGCAATTTATTATTCTTTTTAGGAGGAACTATCAAAATGAAAAAGATCCTTGCACTGGTCTTGGCCATGGTCCTGGTTCTGGGCCTGTGCGCTTGCGGCCAGAACGATGCTGCCGATGACACCACCGGCAATGCCAACGTTGCCGGCAATGCCGATGCTTCCGACACTGCTGATGACACCACCGCCGCTGCTGTCAGCGACCTGAAGGTAGGCTTCATCTTCCTGCACGATGAAAACTCCACCTACGACAAGAACTTCATCGACGCTGCCATCGCTGCTTGCGAAGAAATGGGTGTAACCATGGTCCAGAAGACTCAGATCCCCGAGTCCAACGCTTGCTATGAAGCAGCCGTTGAGCTGATCGAGGTGGAAGAGTGCGACATCATCTTCGCTGACTCCTTCGGTCATGAGGCCTTCCTGATGCAGGCTGCTGAGGAGTACCCCGAGGTCGAGTTCTGCCACGCTACCGGCACGCAGGCTCACACCGCAGAGCTTGACAACTTCCACAATGCTTTCGCTTCCATCTATCAGGGCCGTTACGCAGCCGGTGTGGTTGCCGGTCTGAAGCTGAACGAAATGATCGCCAACGGCGAGATCACTGCTGAGGAAGCTAAGATGGGCTACGTCGGCGCCTTCACCTTCGCTGAGGTTATGTCCGGCTACACCTCCTTCTACCTGGGCGCTAAGTCTGTTTGCCCCAGCGTAACGATGGATGTTAAGTTCACCGGCTCCTGGTACGATGAGACCAAGGAAAAGCAGGCTGCTGAGGCTCTGATCTCCGGTG
>CAYLNV010000228.1:0-2443 GCA_964385085.1 uncultured Oscillospiraceae bacterium | reverse complement strand
CGTTGGTGGGGAAGTGGACATTCTCCATGGGCATACGCAGCTTGGGGTCGATCTGATAGTAGAAGTACTTGATCATGGAGTGGGCAAAGCCAGCCTCATAGGTGATGGGGGCGATGTTGCCCTGATCGTCAGCCCACTCGTCCTCTGCGAACAGATGGACCTTGGAGCAGTCCACCTGGAAGTAGTTGATGAGCTGTGCCAGGGGGATGTAGGTGTCGGGCTCAGGGTTGCCCAGGATCATGGTGAAGGTCTTGCCTGCCTCGGAAGCAGCCTTCAGACGGGAGAACAGAGTTGCGATCAGGACGGGATGGGGATTCATCATGACCTTGACCTGGAACTCAGGATGCCACCAGGGCTCACGGTTCTCCAGCTCCAAGCCGCTCATATTGCGGACGCGCTCACAGACCTCACGGTCCTTAAAAGGCACGAACTCAGCAGGCTCAAAGCTAAACTTGGTTGCGGGTTCAACAATAAAGTCTTTCATGTTGCTTTCTCCTTTAACTTAATAAATTACTTGTTAACATTTATTCCACAGGCTTACCTGCGAAGATGACTTTTTTCACGCTCATCCAGTGGTCCGCGATCACCAGATCTGCCCGCTTGCCCACGGCGATCTCGCCACGGTCCAACAGCCCCACGGCTCTGGAGGGGTTGTAGGAAGCGAAGCGGAAGGCATCGCACACGGAGCAGCCGGTGTGCTTCAGCATATTCCGGCAGGCGATGTCCAGGGTCATTTTAGAGCCGGCGATCTCGCCCATGTGGTCGAAGTTGATATCGTCCACACCGTCATATCCGGGAGGGATCGGGCCGTCGCAGGCATAGGCATCGGAGATCAGCATGATCCGGTCGTCGCCCTTGATGCGCCGCACCAGACGGAGCATATAGGGGTCAACATGGATGCCCATGCTGTCGCAGATCAGCTCTGCGTAGATCTCCCGGTTATAGTTGACCGTCTCATCCACGCACACACCCCGGACCTCCGGGTAGAAGATACGGTCGCCGGTGGCATTGGTGTGGTGGGTGCCGATCCGCAGACCGTAGGGCATGATCGCCTCGATCTGCTGGGGAGATGCTTCCGAGTGGGCAACGGCAAACACTGCCGCAGGATTCTTTTCCTTTACATCCAGCACGAAATCCAGGATATTCTCCCGCTCAGGGGCAAGACACCAGACCCGGGCAAGATCCCAGGCTGCATCGATGATGGGCTGGTGCTTTTTCTTGTCCACCGGGCCTTTCCAGGGGTTGCTCTCCCGGTCGCAGCCGAATTTGGGGTTTAAGTAAGGACCTTCCATATAAAGACCTGCAATGTTGCAGCACTCCGGCTTCTTCATGGCTTCCCGCAGAGTGGCGATGGCCTTCACGTAGGCATCTGTGTCCATGCTGTAATACAGGGCAGGGAGCAAGCTGGTGGTGCCGTGCTTCAGATGGTGCTGGCTGGCTCTTTCCGGCTCGTCCTGGAAGAACACATAGCCATCGGAATGGGTGTGGATATCCACAAAGCCAGGACCGACGAACAGTCCCTCTGCGTCCACCGTCTCACAGCCGGTGGGAATGGATACCTCTTTCATCGTGCCAAAGGCAACGATCTTTCCGTCCTCTGCAAGGATCGCAGCCTTGGGTATAAGATGGTCGCCCATGACCAAAGTAGCATTGATGATCGCTAACATGGTGTTCTCCTTTCCTTTATCTCTGGAAAATTATCCATATTCTCTTGTTGAGAGGAAAAAATAAAATGGTGCCGCTGACCGGAATCGAACCGGTACGGATTTTACTCCGAGGGATTTTAAGTCCCTTGTGTCTACCTATTCCACCACAGCGGCATATATAGCTCTTGTTATTCTATTGTTTGCTGTACCGAACTGCGCTTCGCGATTGTGTCTACCTATTCCTGTTGCGGTGCCCGGCAGAAACTTCGCCTGGCAAAGCAGTCTCGTTTCTTGCCGACCGCGGCCACTCGCTCCGGTCGCTTCCTCTGCCCCCGGCAGCGCTCCCGTCGCTCCCCACCACAGCGGCATATTATGTCCATCCAGCTTCTGGATCGCTCAATATATAGTATCATGTTTCTATTCACTCGTCAAGTGAACAATCCGGAAATGATTTTGGTTTTTTTGGCATAACACCCGTGCCATTGCGAAACCGGTCCGCAGACCGGTTGTGGCAATCCGTTCTCTTTATGAAAACGCAATATTTCAGGATACGGTTTGCCGCGTCCCTTCGCCTTGCCCGTTTGCAGTGCCCGGCAGGGCGATATGCCGCTTTGCGGCATAATATCCCCCAGTCAAAAATCGGTTGCGAAGAGCCGATTTTTGCCAGCCCCCTTTAGGCAAGGGGGCCTCTGAGCCTCCCTCGCCTAGAGGGAGGGGGACCGCGTCAGCGGTGGAGGGATAATTTCCGGGTTGCGGTGCCCGGCAGAAGCTTCGCCTGACAAAGCAGGCTCGATTCT